>DGTD01000099.1 GCA_002396385.1 Bacteroidales bacterium UBA4345 | reverse complement strand
CGCACGTCGACTATGGAGTACTTTTTCAATGGGCTGTCGGGAACCAACTCCGGTGGCAGATATTCGATATCGACCACTTTCGCCCCACCCCTGAACGGCAGCAGCGCATTCAGGAAACTGATAATAAGGTCGGGATGTTCTGCGAACACCGCCTTGAAAGTCAGGTCGTATTTCGGATCTAGATACTTGCCCATAAGCCAATTCGTTTTCACAAAGTTAACCATTATTCGAAACACTTCAAATACACGTAACATTTCAGATTATAGTAACGGATATGATTTGCGGTTTTGCCATGAAACAAAAAACTATTAATTGTTTGTGCATGGATCTATTCTCGATAAGTCATTTTGGGATGGATTATAATACACCCCAATTTTAGATAACATCAGAGGTTCGTAAAAATAGAACCTTTGTAAATATCTAAAATAAGATGGGAAGAAAGAATTCCTAGAGAAATCAGGCCGCATCTTCGACGATAACGAGTCAGAGAACAAGGACGTGGAGGCCCTAAAGTCAGAAAGAGGAATGCTTCTTAAGTTTCTCTTATTAGTAAGGTTACATAAGGCGATTTTTAATAAATTTGAATTTTAGAAGTCGGTTGTGAAAAATGGAAAGTCCTATAAACTGACTCTCTTTTGTTAGCAATTCATCAAACACACGTTCGTAAATATGGATCTTTTCGATAAGATAAAGTCAAAGTTCAAGAATCAGTCTGACGAACTGGTGGTCAGTCGGGTAGACAGTCGTGGTGTGGAACGCTTTGAAGATAATACCGCCGACGACGAAAATCGTTTGGGGGTGGAGGGAAAATGCCAAAAACGGAATCAGCCGATGCCGTTTGAAGAGTTTATGCGGCATCATACGCCGTTTCAAGATAGCCAATTCAGGTTGCTCATTAATTTTTTAAAAGAGAATGCTAAGCGTAAAGCAAGGGAAAATAAGTCTTCTTTGGGCGCAATTTTTATTGTCTCGCTTTTCGTGGTTGTAATTGTAAGTAGGGCGGGTATGTTGCTGTTTTCTCCAAATACGTATTATTTCTTTATTTGTGTTCAGATTTTACCATTTTTAAGTGTCTGTGTTCTTGCGCAGATGTTCTATTATCTGTTTATCGCCGGAAAGTGGGAAAGGGCTAAAAAGGCTGGTTTGCTCAAAGATTATTGTAACTATGAGGTAAAGGAAATAGTGACCTGCCTGGCTGTGGTGTTGAGAGACAATGCCAAGAGTCTGATTCCGCAAAAACTGGACTTCCTTATCGAGTTCATTAAAAAGAATATGGATTCCGAAGAAGACCGCGCTGAGTGTTATGACACGTTGCTGCGGGTTCTGGAAAAGGATAACGAGACGTTCAATTTAAGAGTCAGCCCATACTCTAATTGTTATCATAATTTTTCGAAGATGCTGAAGAGGGCGAAAAGGGGATTGGATAAAGACCAGTTGAATAAATTCGCTTTCTTGTTGCTTAAGATGGGTGATACGGAATACTGGAATAATTCCCAAAAAGTTTTGCACGACAAAACTTCCTTAGTTCATGACTTAAGTATTATACTTCCTACTTCCAACTCTAAATTGGCTATTGTCCGTAGTTTTGAGAGGGGCGAGGAGGCGAAGTGGTACAAGGCCGCTTTAGGCGATTCTGATGTGGCGCAGTTTGTGAATGTTAAGTCCGAAACTGGGAACGAGACAAAAAGGCTGGTCAACATCAAAAACCCAATGGCGAAATTGAAACTTTGCGCTTTCTGTATTCTTTCTATATGGTTGACCTTTTTGTTACAGCAGCATGGTTCTGGTTTTTTGTTTGTCGCAGAACTATTGTCGTTCTTACCTCTAGTTATATCTGGTGAATTCTCTCTCGGAGAAATTCTAACTGTCAATGAAAAACTCAGATTTCTTTTTTATAAGATTTTCACTGTGTCGTCTGCTGTCGTTCTTCCCTTTATGATGCTTAACTTTCTGCATGCTAAGGCGGAAGAAACTTTCGACTGTGATGCGGATGACTTGTCGGAATATGTGCTGACCGGAAAAAGTAGCCAACTCTCGTTTTCGCCTGAAGATAAAAAGACGTACCAGACTATCGACAACCTTTATCGGTGGATGCCAGATTTTATGAAATAGGCAATTCGGGTTGCATATTACTTAAAGTATTCATACTCTTCTAATTCGCCCGATTCAAATATCCCATTTCCTCCTTTTGTGACGATGGTTTCCTTCTTGTTCCTATCTTTTCTGATAGTTGTTTTTTCCTTAATCTTGCCGTCGGCGCCATAAACGCATCGTTCTGTCATTTTACCATTAGTGTCGTATTGGTAGACTTCCTTGCTTTCAAGGGTAGTTCCTGCTTTATAGGTGCACTTTTCTAACTCTTTCCCGTTGTCGTCGCGTTTATACACATATTTGGTCTTTTCGCCTTTACTTTCAATACATTCTTCAGCCACGAATCCCTTGTCATTGTATTTGTAGGTCTTTTTCTTGTAAAGCGAATTGTCTGGGGCGTATTCACATTCTACTGCCAGATGCCCGTTCTTATCGTACTGGTAAGTGTTTTTTTGTGAAGATTCTTCCGAACTATGGGTGTATAGAACGACTTTCCCGTTGTTGTCGTATTTACTTGTGGTTTTCTCTTCTAAACTGTTGTCGCTTAAGTATCTGCAATACTCTATTTGATTCCCTTTCTCGTCGTATTTGTAGGTGACACGGTAATTGACATGCCCCTCTAACGACGCGTCGCGTTCTTCAATCAAAAGCCCTTTGTCGTTGTACTTTGCCACGTATTTCGTGGTAACGGTTTCGCCGTATACATAGCGTGAGGTCACTTCCTCTATTATCTTGTTATTCGCATTATATTTAGTGCTTCTTTTTTTGATGCACTGGCCATTTTGGTCGTAATCGCGCTGTTCAATTCTATTCCCTCTTGCATCGTATTTAGCGGTAAATCTTGTCCATTCGTCATCCCACTCTACAATTTTCCCTGGGAGGTAAGCTTCTATAATCTTGCCATCTTCGTTGTAGGTTGCCACTTCTATGGTGTCGCCTTTCGTTATAGTACGACCGGGGCCCTCTTTTAATTCGAAGGTGATAACTCTTTTGTAATTTTCGTTTTTTCCTTCTGTTTCATCCTCTCCTTGCTCGGTAATTGAAACAGTCTCCTCTTCTTTTCCTTCGTTATCTGAAACAAACGAGACAGGAGTGCTTTCTTGCAGAAATTCATTCTTTATTTTCCTCACACACGATTCGCAGCCTTTGTAAAGGGAAAATGGAATTGCTATCATTACTATGAAGAAGATAAGCAACTTCGTGTTTGATAGAATTTTAAAAAAGACCAACTTTAGTATGAACATGATGATGGCCAATAGAATAAGATAGATTGCGCAGATAATGATTGCCATATGTTAATAAGTGTTTTTGATTTCCCAAATTTAAGAAAAATATAACTTTTTATAGGTCTGTTGCACATGACCGTTATTTACAAGGTTGTGTGTAAATGGTTTTTCACGGGTGCTGTAAGTTCTCTTATTCTTGTTTGAATGCGTTGGCGCAAACTAATGAAGCCCCGCAAGCATATTTGGATTTCTATTTCTCCGTCGAAATAAAACTTTATGCATCAATCAGAGCCTCCTCTATTCCCTTAAATGGAGCTCCTGGATGACGGATAAATTCTTGTGAAATATAGAAATCACAGCCGTCGCAGCAGAACGACTGGTTGTTCACATAGTCGTCAACCAAACGCACGTCGCACTCCTAGCCAAGGCTGTCGTAGCGTTTTAGGGGTTCACTCTTTCACAAACCGCTCAATCTTGCAGGTGTGCTTCTTGGTTTTCTCGTCGTAGTTGATGCCTACGAACAGCAGGTTGTCGTAGTAGTGGTTGAGGGACTCGTGGTAGTTCCTGTCCTTTATTTGCTGGAGGGCGCTTTCCGTACTCTTGTTGTGCTTCAACTCTATGACCATTGCCGGTATGTTCGGCAGGTAGGGAATCAGCACCAGGTCGGCATAGCCCTTTCCGGTCGGCAACTCCTTGATGAGCGTGTAACGGGTGTTGGCGTAGAAATAGGCCAGGCAGATGGCACTCTGGAAGCAGTGCTCGTCGTTGTAGGTCAGCGGATTGGTTACCTGGACGTGGGCGGCATCGAGTGCACGGGCCACCGCCTCGGCGTTGCCGTTGATGGTGTCGTCAAGCAACCGCTTCGAGGCGTTCACCACGGTCATCACCGCCTTGTAGTCGGAAGAATCCTCAATTGAATTGATCCACTCTATGCGGACCTCCTCGTTCGGTATGTGGCAGGTCTTGTCCTTGCGGTTGTAGCAGAGGTAGCCCAAATGGATGAGGTAGGTAAAGACGTTGTCTTTCGAGTTGATGCTGGCCAGGGTGTTCTGGAACTTCAGCACGTTGACAGGCACACTGCCACCGGCAATCATCTCGATAACATCTTGTCTGATGCCCTCAAAATCCCTCAGTATGTGGTCGCGGAGCACCTCGAAAGAGCCGGTCGCCGACCAGTAGCTGAAGAACTCGCCACTCGTCACAGCATTGACCACCGAAAGCGGATTGCAAACCTTTATGCTGTCAGACATCTGGTAGCCGTCGTACCAGCGCAGGCACTCGTCATAATCGGTGCCGTATTTATCGCACAAGCCTTTCACCTCCTCTTCAGTAAAGCCGATTAAACCGGCGAACTGACGTGGCTGGAGCATGGTATATTCGGTGAACTCGTTCAGCTTGCTCTGCACTTTGTCGCGGACAATCGGCATAATGCCAGTGATGTAGGCAAGGGCTATGGCGGGACGTAGCGTGGTGTCTTTAAACAATCCGTTCAAGAAACTGAGGTAGTCGTTGAACAACTGTTCAGGGACTTGTTCTCGTACCAGAACATCATACTCGTCGATGATGATGACAAACTTTTCGCCAGTTTCGGAGTATACTTTCAGGATATTTGTTGCGATAGAATTACCATCTTCAAAATCCAAGTCAGGGAACTCTCTTCTAAATTCTTTCAAAAGTGTTGAATGAATATATTTGATGAGTTCGTTAACCTTATCTTCATTGATTGATTTCTGGTACCACCCGTTCAAATCTAATTTTATGACATTTAGCTTGTTTAGGTACTTGTCATAGTCGGGTTTTTGTCCGATTTTCATTTGGCTGAAAATGGAACGGGTGTCACAACCCTTTGAGTAGTAGGCGGAAATCAGGTTACCCACCATACTCTTGCCGAAACGGCGTGGACGGGAGATACAGACAAAATTTCCCTGCGTGCAGGCAAGTTTGTTTAACTCTGCCAACACTAATGATTTGTCTATATATATTTCTGCGTTCAACCCCATTTGAAACGCATCAGCGTTCGGATTCAAATACAAGCCCATGGTGCCTCCTTTTCTTTACATTACAAATTTAGCAATTAAGCGGTAACAGTGCAAATTGAGATGAGGGAACAGAACAGTGGTCCGTTAAGGTAGTATTATTATATTTGTCTTGAAAATTAATTCTCTGGTTCTGAAATACGACCTGACTTCCAAGAGTGTTTGCAGAGTAGCCCTGACCTTCTCGTCAGTTTTCAGAATGCACTGCTGCCGTTTAGGGACAGGACAAAAGTGATTGGTGTTGAAATCTGCCACCGGGAGTTGGTTCCCGAAAGCTCTTTGAAATAGTACTCCATCGTCGACGTTCGGTGCAGGAACGGCCGGGGTCGCCAGCTTTTTGTGGAGGTACTGATGTTCTGGACCGATGAGTTCAAGCAGCGTGTGCTGTTCAATGCGTCGAAAGCCTACGTCAAGCAAGGAACTTAAGATTTTAATAGGCTGTAATCTCTTTAAACATCTGACTTCGGGGCACTGCAACCTGCAAGATGACCAGTACACTTGAAATGTTTGTAGTCAATGTATGGAATGTGAATGTTATAGGGGAAGCCTTGCAAATATTTAAAGCCCCTTTATCAGTTCTTCCCACTCAACCACCCCTGGCTCCGTTTCGTTCTTTTTTGTCTTTACCAAAATGCAGTCCATTCCGGCAGCTTTTGCTCCGGCCAAGTCGGTATCTGGGCGGTCGCCTACGACAAGGACTTTTTCGGGAGACGCACCCAGTTTTTTGGCAATTTCAATAAACGGTCTTGCGGCTGGTTTCAGAGCGCCGAAACTCTCACTACACCATAGCCGGTCGTTGGGTAGTTGCAGGCCAACTGCTTCGCAGCGTTCTCTAACCATAGGGTAGTCGGAGTACACGCCGACCCTCACATTGTTTTCCTCCAGCCAGTTTATCAGTTCTTGGGCTTTGGGGCGTGCGTTAAATCCTTTTTTCAGTAGTTTCACCATAAGGGGTAGATAACGGTTGAAGTACCAGTCTCTGTTCTTTTCTCCTACTAGTTCGAAATATGCCTGGTAGTACGCTTGCGAGTTGTTGAAATCTTTCCCCTTTAATTCTCTTCTTGCCAAACGGTCCTTCCTCGCCTTTAAGAGGTTGAAAATATCGGAAAACACTATGCGCCTGCCAAGGTGGTTTGGAGCGTAAAGCGTGTTGTCGAAGTCAAAAATGACGGCTTCGTATTTGTTGATGTCTATGTACATGGGTTCGTTATCGTATAACAACGAAAGCCACATCTGTCAACAGATGCGGCTTTTCATATTTTTTCTAGGTTGCTTACTCGGCAATTACCAACTTTTTAAATTTCTCGTGACGCTTAGGGTCGTTCAAAAGCAGCATCAGTTTGAATTGTCCGTCGCGGGCTCCTTCTGAAATGCACTGCTGTTTGAATGTCTCGAATGCGTTGTCAATCAGGCGGAAGGTCTGAGGGTCCTTTACGCGGAAAGAGTCTCTCTTGGCCTCGTACTCGCAGTTGATTTTCTTCAAGTGGCTGTCGACAACTTTTGTGAACTCTTCGGCCTTTTGTTGGTCAATGCTTCTGTCAACGAACTCGTAGTAGAAGTCGTAGCCCGAACGCTCTGCATCGGCAAAACCGATGAAGAACTTGGTCTTGATGCCGGTCTCGTCTTCGGCTTCGTGTACGGCCTGTATAAACTGGCGTTCGTGCAGTTTCTCACCTGTCAGGGTGATGATTCCGTTCACTTTCTGGATGAACTGGATGGTCGGTATGGTTCCGTTGAAACCGGTCACTTCCACCAAGTCGTTCATGTTGTAGCGGTACAGACCAGACCATGTGGTTACGTACATGCAGTAGCGTTTGCCCTTTTCCAACTGGTCGATGGTGAGGTACTCTGGGTGCTCGTTGTCGAGGTCTTCTTCTTTTGTGAACTCGAAGTAGTGCATGTGGGCGAACAGGGTGGTGTCGTCTTTTACGTTCATAACCAGACCCGCACGGCACTCGCTGGCAAAATAACCGAACTCTGGTTGTACGCAGCCTTCTGGGAATGAGTCTTTCAACTTGTCGAGATAAACTTTGGTGTTTCCGCAGTGCCAGCAGGTTACGCAGGCCATGTCTGGCCAGTAGTGTTTTGGCAGTAAAACGTCGTGCTCTGACTTTATTTTGCGTAATTCTGCCGCACGTTTCGGATTCGGATGAAGCCTGCTCTTGAGTGCCTCGCGGACGCTGGCCGGAATGTCGAGGTCTTCTTTCAAGGTGCCGTTCTCGATGTCTTTCACGTATTCGTCGAAATACTCGTTCACATTGTTCTGCATCTCGACAATTGTCGATGGGTTCGCTGTAATCAGTAGTGTTGAGTTGTGCTCTATTCCGAGGCGCATGATGGTATAGTAGCGCGCGCGGTAGTCTGAAATTTCAAATACGGCAGGTGGCGCAGTGTAGGCTACCTGTACAAACGGAGGGCAGTTAGTGAACGACACGCCTGAAACTGAACCGTAAACGGTGCCGTCGGGTGCCGCTCCTTCAATAGCCTTTCCTACGATTGAAACTACACCACCGGCGAAGGTATCCGGATTCGCATCGATGAAGTTGTAAAGCCACAAACGGTTCATGTTGCCGTATATGTCTTTGAAGTACTTGTGGGTGATTGGAATCCATTTCGGCTCGCTTGTAGTGCCGGAAGTGGTGGCGTACATTTTAGGTTTGCCTGGAAATAAGATGTCCGACTCGCCATGCATGTGGCGGTTGATGTACGGGCGGAGGTCTTCGTAGTCGTTGACCCGGACGTTCTCTTTATAGAGTTTGAAGAGCTCGTCGGCATTTTTTGCTTCTAGCACTTTGCTGAAATTGTGCTCTTTACCATAAACGGTATCTTTCGCACTCTCAAGGATGTCGCGGAGGGTCTTTTCCTGTGTCTTCTTCACGTCTTTCGAAGCCTTTTTCAGCTTCCAACGCTGTATTTTGCCGACACAACCCATTAGAAAGTTAATTTTTTTCCACTTCCACCAGCCTATTGTCTCGCCTTTCATTTTTTTGTATTATGTGAATTGTTATAAGTGTCTTTGTTTTGCAAATATAGTATTATATTCTGAATAACAGAAAAAAAGCGCTTTTTGCCCCGTCGTTTTGCCTTTTTTTGACCCTCTGTAAGATAATTTTTTGGTTTTCTCGTATATTATTGCTAATTTTGCATTCGAATTTGTTTAGTGGTGGGCGGTTCGTTCACCACTTTTTGTTACCAAAAACGTCTTTTCGAATGATTGATAGTGCAGTTGTCAGACAGATTGTTGAAGAATACATCGCAAATAAAGACGGGTTCTTTATTGTGAATGTGAGTGTAAGCCGCGATAATGCTATTGTGGTGGAGTTTGATAATCAAGAGTCAATGTCTATCGATGAGTGCGAGTCGCTGACCCGGTATATCGAGTCGAAACTCGACCGCAATGAGGAAGATTATGAATTAGAGGTGGGATCGCCAGGCCTGACTTCGCCGTTCAAGGTGAAACAACAATACTTCAAATACGAGGGCTCGGAGGTTGAAGTGTTGGGCTCCGATGGGAAAAAATACCGTGGCGTGCTGTGCGATGTTTCCGATGAGGGCTTTGCTGTCGAGGAAACGAAGATGGAAAAACCGGAAGGCGCTAAACGCAAGGTGGAGGTCAAGGTGAAAACTCCGTTTACTTACGATAATATAAAATATACTAAATACACTATTAAGTTCAAATAGTTATGGCTGCTAAGCAAGAAGTGGTAGATTTGGCTGAAATTTTCTCCAAATATACTGAAGAGAAAAAAATCGACAGAAGTACTTTGGTGAGCGTGTTGGAAGACTCGTTCCGCAGTGTCATCTCCAAACAGGTTGGCTCCGACGAGAACTACGATGTCATTATCAATCCTGCTAAGGGTGACTTGGAAATTTACCGTAATAGAGAGGTGGTTGCTGATGACGATTTCGAAGATGAGAACACCGAGATTTCTCTCTCTGATGTGAGGAAAATTGAAGGTAACGAAGATATGAACGTTGGCGATACCTATTCTGAAATCGTTAACTTCTCTGACTTCGGACGTCGTGCGGTGCTTAACTTACGCCAGACTCTGGGCTCGAAAATTCTTGACCTCCAAAAGGACAACCTCTACAACAAATACAAGGAGAAGGTTGGCACGATTGTTACAGGCGAGGTTTACCAGGTTTGGAAGAAGGAACTGCTTGTTGTCGATGAAGACAACAATGAAATGTCTTTGCCTAAGACCGAGCAGATACCGTCTGACTTTTTCCGCAAGGGTGATACCGTTATGGCTGTTGTGGCGAAGGTAGACAACCGCAACAACGACCCTAAGATCATCTTGTCGCGTACCTCTCCACTTTTCTTGCAAAGACTTTTTGAACGCGATGTTCCTGAAATTGCCGACGGACTGATTACCATTAAGAAAATTGCGCGTATCCCTGGCGAACGTGCCAAGGTGGCTGTCGAGTCGTACGACGAGCGTATCGATGCTGTTGGCGCCTGTGTGGGTATGAAGGGATCCCGTATTCATGGCATTGTCCGTGAATTGAGAAACGAGAACATCGACGTTATCCAGTATTCCGATAACCTCAAACTCTTCATTTCACGCGCGCTCAGTCCTGCACGCATTTCTGATATTACGGTTTATGAGGAGCACCAGCGTGCCGATGTGTTCTTGAATTCTGAGGAAATATCACTGGCTATTGGTAAGGGGGGCAACAACATCAAGTTGGCCAATATGCTTACCGATTATAAGATTGAGGTGTTCCGTGACGATAATGACGGACACGATTCCGATGACTGCTATCTTGACGAGTTCCTCGACGAAATCGATGGCTGGGTTATCGAAACTCTGAAGGGGGCTGGTTACAGCACTGCTAAGGAGGTACTCGCTACTCCGCGCCAGGAACTGATCGACAAGACCGACCTCGAAGAGGAGACTATCGACGACTTGTTGAACATTATCAACGAGGAGTTCGGGCTTGATGCCGGGCAGGAGAATGGCGGTAACGAATAAGTTTACGCGGGTCAGCCGCTGCCTGGTCCGGTACGCTGATACCTTGAGTTGTGAAACTTTCATCTTCCCACGCCTGTTGTTCAGTGCACTAATGGGCGGTGGCAAACGGATTGGTAGATTTACCACACATGTGGGCAGAGAGTGGGCTGCCTTACAGGTTTAATTTTTAAAGAGTTTATTGTCAGAAAGTATATGCCAAAAAAATTATTACAGATTGCCAAAGAATTGGGTGTCGGACTTAGTACGGCTGCGGAATTCCTGCAGACGAAGGGACATAATGTGCCTGCAAATCCGAACCATAATATCACTGACGAAGAACAGACATTGCTAATAAAGGAATTCAAACCCGATATGGAAATGAAATCTTCGGCGGAAGAAATCTCTCGCCAACGTCACGAAAAGGGCAAACATGCCTCTGTGGCTATTGAGGGTTATGAAGATAAAAAGAAGGCTCCGGAAATCAAGACCGAGATCCCGCAAAACCAAATTCCGAAGATTACTACTGTCGGAAAACTCGACCTCGATAAACTCAACAAGCCTGCCGCTACGGCACAGAAGAGCGTGGCCACTAACGCTGCTCCTGTTCAAAAGACTGAAGTTAAAGGCCCTGATTCGGAAAAAACTGTTTCTCAACCTCTGAATGCTGCCGAAAACACTGCCAGTGCTTCTGACAAGCTGGCTCCTGTCAACGATGGCAAGGAACAGATTCTTACCGATGCGCATGCCGACCTGAAACCTAACATCAAGGTGCTGGGTAAGGTCGACCTCGATTCTTTGAACCAACAGACGCGTCCGAAGAAGAAGTCTAAGGAGGAAAAGAAGCGCGAACGTGATGCACGCTTTAACCATTCTGCCGAAAACGGACAGCGTAATGGGGGGGGGAACCAGCAAAATGCCGGCAATAACAATGGCGATGAGCGACGTCAGCGCCAGCGTATCAGCCAGAAGGAAAAAATCGATGTCGAGAACTACAAACCGACTAACGAGAAAACCAGTAACGGACCACGTCCGGGCAAACATAAGAACAAGCACGGTAAGCCGCTGTCTGACGAAGACTTGATGCGTAGTGCGAACGAAAATGTACGTAAAACCAAGGCTGAACTCTTCACTAAGCAGATGCCTAACAAGAATTCTGCTAAATACCGTCACGATAAGCGTGAACAGGCTGCCGAACAGCGCCGTAAACAGGAAGAGGAGGAAATTAAGGAAAG
>DGTD01000037.1 GCA_002396385.1 Bacteroidales bacterium UBA4345 | reverse complement strand
GCACGTGCATGGTCTTCAACAAACAACCAGTCGCGAACATTCTCGCCCTTACCATAAACAGGCAGTGGCTTGCGGTTGCGGATGTTGTTGATGAACAAAGGAATCAACTTCTCTGGGAACTGGTATGGACCATAGTTGTTTGAGCAGTTGGTAACAATTGTCGGCATTCCATACGTATCGTGGAAAGCACGTACAAAGTGGTCGGAACTAGCCTTAGAAGCCGAATATGGGCTATGAGGGGTATATTTGGTAGTCTCGTAGAAGAAGTCTGTTCCGTAAGCCAAATGATGCTCTGAACTTGACGCAGTGGTGGTGAAAGGAGGTTTCACACCTTCTGGATTCGACATTTTCAAAGCACCATACACCTCATCGGTAGAGATGTGGTAGAAACGCTTACCCTCGTAGTTAGGCTCCCAATACTCTTTTGCGGCCTGCAACAACGAGAGTGTTCCCATTACGTTGGTTTGTGCGAATGTGAACGGGTCCTTGATGCTTCTGTCGACATGGCTTTCTGCAGCCAAATGAATCACACCATCGACATCATACTGCTTGAAGATTTCCCTCATCTTCTCGAAGTCACAAATGTCGGCCTTAACAAAGACATAATTCGGCTTATCTTCAATATCCTTCAAATTAGCCAAATTACCCGCATATGTTAATTTATCGATATTAATAATACGATAATCAGAATACTTGTTTACAAAAAGACGAACCACATGGCTGCCAATAAAACCAGCTCCACCCGTGATTATTATACTTCTTTTGAACTGCATTTTATAGATTAATTTAAATTTATACAGATATATTCCTTCAAAATTACATATTTTTTGCATTATTAGCCAAAAATAGAGGCGATTTTAAAGGGCAAAAAAGGGAAGAGCGTTACCACCCTTCCCTTTTATTTCCTGCATTTCAACCAATTACGCTTCGAAATGATTAACACACAACGCCTCGTTCAGAGCGATAACAGCCTGCGCGTATTTCTCACGGTCGACTACAAACTGCATATTCACCTGACGCAAAGACTGACCAAAGCTTACGATATTGATATTGTTGTCGCTCAACGCTTTCGCCGCGCGGTAAAGGAAGCCCGGATGAGCAATGTTTGAACCCATACAGCAAACCAAAGCCACTTTCTTCACGGTCACCTTATAGAACACACTGCTCAACTCTTCAATCAGCGGCTGCGCATAAGGCTTGTCGTTAATAATCATTGTAATGCTGTTGGCATTTGTCGATTTCAGGATATAGCTGACATTGTGCTTTGCAAAAATTTCCATGATACGGAGGTCAAAACCAACCTCACCCACCATCATTGGGTCGTGCACATCAACAGCCAACACTTTGTCGGTACCACTAACAATCTCAATTTTTGCCTTTGGAGACACATAATCACGACTGATAAGGGTTCCCGGATTTTCAGGGTCGAAAGTATTCTTGATGCGGATGTTTATACCAGCCCTTTCCAATGGCTTAGAAGCCTTAGGGTGAATAGCCTCCATACCCACATCGGCCAACTGGTCGGCAACCATAAAGTTGGTGTTACCCACCAGAATAGACTTGTCGGTACCCACCAATTTAGGATCGGCACTACTCAGATGGAATTCCTTATGGATGATCGCCTCATCAGCTTTTACAACAACAGCAATTTTACTGAAGGTAATTTCAGAGTAACCACGGTCAAACTCACGCATAATGCCTTCTATGCCCTTGGTATAGCCAGTGGCCACACACAGCGTCTTGCTGAAGTCAACATTTTTGAACTCCTTTTCAATACGCTGGTCAATGGTAAGGCACTCAGAATCGTCGAAGCCACACAAGTCAACAAATGTGGCATTTATTCCGTTGTTTTTCAAGATATTCACCGAATTGAATGCAGAATGGGCCTCACCGAGGGAAGCCAAAATCTCACGCGCCGCCAAATAGATGTTCTTATTGTTCAAATAACCAGAAGCAGCAACTTTGTGCATACTAACAAGGTAATTCTTGGCAGTTTCAATCCTATTCTTGATAAAGGCATCGGCTTCAGCCTGATTCAAGCCAATAGCTTCGAAGGTGCGGTTCAGCAGAATCAGTTTCTCACACAAATCGTCGAGGTGTTTCGAATAGTCTTCGTTATTGACGAATTTCACATACACACCAGGTTCACCCGTTTTTTTGTGTTCCAACAACCAGTTAGTAACGCCTCCATAAGCCGAAACGACAAAAATACGGTTATAGAGTTCAGACTTCGACCGTTTTCCCAAAATGATATTGTTCAGCACATCGCCAAACTGGGTCATCGAAGTTCCACCTATCTTTTCTACGGTTAACATTTATTTCTATTTAAAATTCATGCGAAATTACAAAAAGCACGGCAACAAAAAAAGCAAATGGCAGAAATATACATTCTGCCATTTGCTTTTATAATTATGAGAGAACCACTAATTAAAGAGAGTTCTTCAACTGTTGAACCTCTTTGAACTTATCGCTCTTCTTCAAACGGTTGTAAACAATACCCAACCAGTAGAGGTTATCCTTGTTTGGTTCTGTGTACATACCCCTAGCCTCTTCCAAGTATCCTTCAGCCTTCTTGTATATTTCCTCAGCAGCAGTACGTGCCTTTTTCCAAGCAGCATCAGACTTGAGTTTATCGGCCTTCTGGTCCTCATCAACCGCCATAGCGCAGTAGGTTACACCAATACCCTCGACAGATTCTGTATTTTTAGAAACAGCATTAGCTTTCTGATAAAGATTCAAAGCCTCGTTATAGTTCTTTTCAGACAAGAACAAGCTAGCTTTTACATTGTAGTATTCAGGCTTCGAAGGATTTGCGGCAATAGCGTTATCGAGATAGTTGAAAGCCTCTTGCTTCTTACCATGATCGATATAGTAATTCACCTGTTTAGCAATCATGTATTTGTTAGTAGGATACTTCTTCAAACCTTCAGCCAGGATTTCAAGCGACTTAGCAGTATCATTTTCCGCTTGCAAAGCATCGACCATCCACTCGTAGATGGTAGCGCCCTTGTAATAGTTTGCATCTTTCAATTCAGCCATATACTTGATAGCCTTCTTGTTGTCTTTATTCAACAATGCGGCATTAATTGCCAGGAATTGAACAGTATTGTAAGTTGTGTCAAGAGGTTCTTCCCTCATGATAGAGCAGTTAGGGATGCTCATATAGCCTTCAAACAACATCAAGGCAGCTTTGTAATTGTTTTTTTGGAGAGCGGCATAACCATCAGCAATCAAAGGGTCTTGCAGTTCTTTGAAAGCCTTTTTGATTTCCTTGTCATATTTGTCAGTAGTTTTACCTTTGGCATCAGGAATCTGTTCAAGTTCAGCCGCATTGGTATAGCAGTTGATAGCAGTGAACAAGCTGGTAGTCAAAACCTTCTCATCGTATGGCTGATTCAGCATCTTTTTCTTGACCTCTTCGTTGTAGATTGTTTTATAAACCTTACCTGCAATCACATAAGTGTATGGGTCACCCGAGGTTTCCTCGTTTCCCATTGCAGCATCAATAGAAGTCTTAGCCTCAACCAAGTCAATTGGAGCAATCAACGCATTCTTTGCTTTACCAACCATCTTCTTCTGAGAGAAGCCCGATGCGGCAACAGCCAGCACCATACAAGTTAATGCAATACTTTTTTTCATTATAATGTTTATTAATTGTTGTTTTCAGTGTTAGTTTCTGTAGCACCGTTTTCTTGTGGCGTTACAGAATCATCACCAGTTTGTGTATTTTCAGTTACTTCATCAATATCTTCAGGTTCGGCATGTTCAACAACACAAGCCGAAGCAATTTCGTCGTTACGTTTAGTCAGATTAATCAGACGAACACCCTGTGTACCTCTGCCCATAACACGGACATCGGTCATAGCCAGACGGATTGCGATACCCGACTTATTGATAATCATAACATCGTTTTCGTCAACCACATTCTTAATGGCTATAAGTTTACCCGTCTTATCGCTGATGCCAAGCGTCTTGACACCCTTACCGCCACGGT
>DGTD01000096.1 GCA_002396385.1 Bacteroidales bacterium UBA4345 | reverse complement strand
AGTGAAGTTGAAGCGGTCCCTTGGGGCGGCAGCATAAACAAGATTAGCAGAGGGGGTGATCATAACGATACGCCCCCTCTGCTTCTTTATGCGCGCATTCCGAAATGCAGGATGACTGTGCGGAAGTCGTCCTTGAAGTTGATGAGGTTCCCTTTTGTGACATGTTTAACAGTGTTTCGACCTGCAAGGGCGATGGCGCGGCATGTAATGGTAAACTTGGTTAAACTTCTTGATGAAAAGTATATGACCTGTACGGGTTACACCAGCATGTTTCATACTGGCTTTTACAAAAAAAATTGCCCCCAAGCCTTGTTGCAGACTCGGGGGCAATTCCTATTGAAATTTTGTGTCTATATTATCAGATGAGGTAGTTCTCACTAATAGAGAGGTCTTCGTAAACGCGGCGGATGGTGTCGGCGAAGAGAGCTGCTACAGAAATAACGTGCGCCTTTGAACAATTCTTGTGGAAAGGAATAGAATTGGTGAAGTAGATTTCCTGTAGGCTCGAGTCCTCTACGCGTTGGCTTGCAGGGTCGCTCATAACCGGGTGGGTTACAATAGCGCGAACCGACTTGGCACCGGCGTTGGTCATCAGGTCTGCAGCCTTGGTAAGCGTACCTGCGGTGTCGACCATATCGTCAAGGATGATGACATCGCGGCCTTTAACGTCACCAATAACAGTCATTTCACTGACAACATTGGCTTTTTCGCGGCTCTTGTGGCAAAGTACCATAGGACAACCCAAGTATTTAGCATAAGAGTTGGCGCGCTTAGAACCGCCAACGTCTGGTGATGCTACAGTCAGGTTCTCAAGCTTCAGGTTGTTCTGAATGTAAGGCAGGAATACTGTTGATGAGTACAGGTGGTCTACCGGTACATTGAAGAAACCCTGAATTTGGTCTGCGTGCAAGTCCATTGTAATCAAACGGTCGATACCTGCTGTGCTCAACATGTCGGCAACCAGCTTTGCGCCAATTGCAACACGTGGTTTGTCCTTGCGGTCCTGACGGGCCCATCCGAAATAAGGAATTACTGCGAAAATCTTGTATGCTGATGCGCGCTTTGCTGCGTCTATCATCAACAACAGTTCCATAAGGTTGTCTGCATTAGGGAATGTAGACTGAACTAGGAATACATAACATCCGCGGATAGACTCTTCGTAAGAAACTCCGAATTCGCCATCTGCAAATTTTTGTACTTTCAATTTGCCGAGTTCACAGCCGAGTGAGCTGCAAATTTCTTCAGCCAAGTACTTTGTTGCTGTACCTGAAAATACCTTGAAAGGACGGTTACTTGCTGCCATTTTGTTGTTAGTAATTAAATTCGGTGCAAAATTAATACTTTTTTTGCCTTTTTTCAATCTATGTTTAACAAATATCTTTTTCCCTTTTTCGCTACCTTTGCGTTCAATTTATTTTTGACGCTTTTTAACGTATATGGTTTTTCCGGAAAATATAGAAGTTAAACTCGGGTTCGATAAAATCCGCTCGTTGGTTAAGGGTAACTGCCTGTCTCCGTTGGGGATTGGACGGGTCGACGATATGGCTTTTTCTGCCGACTTCGACCAGGTCTGCTGTCTGGTGAACCAGACCAACGAGTTTGTGCGCATCTTGCAGGAGGAGGACGACTTCCCTGTAGACTACTATTTCGACCTTCGCCAACCTCTGCACCGTATTGGGGTGGTTGGAACTTTTCTGGAAGAAAAAGAACTGTGGGACTTGCGGCGCACTATGGATACTATTGGCCAGGTGGTTGCTTTCTTCAATCGCAAGGAGGTTGCTGACTACCCCTACTTGAAAGAGCTGGCTACCGATGTGTTTATTTTCCCCGACTTGTTGCGCCTGATTGACCGTGTGGTCGATCCGTTGGGACGCATTAAGGACAGCGCTTCGCCTAAATTAGCAGAAATAAGGGCCAGTATAGCGGTGGCCGAGAGTAGCATCTCGCGCAGTTTGAACGCCATCTTGCGCCAGGCTAAGTCTGAAGGCATCATCGACAGCGATGTCTCTCCCTCTATCAGAGACGGCCGACTGGTCATTCCGGTTCCGCCTGCCAACAAGCGCCGTATACGTGGTATTGTCCACGACGAGAGTTCGACCGGTAAAACGGTCTTTATCGAGCCCGAGGCCGTGGTGGAGGCCAATAACCGCATCCGCGAACTGCAGGCTGACGAGAAACGCGAAATTATCCGGATTCTTACCGACATGACGAACCAGATTCGTCCTCGGGTGCCTGAAATCGAGTTCTCCCTGGCTTTTTTGGCCGAGGTCGACTTCATTAGGGCCAAGGCGCGTTTCGCTACCGAAACCAACTCGGTGTTGCCACAAATTTCAGATACGTCCGAATTGGAATGGTTCAACGCTGTCCATCCGCTGTTGTTCCTTTCGCACCAACGGCAGGGTAAGTCGGTGGTTCCGCTCAATATAAAGTTAGATGCGAAAGACCGCATTCTGCTGATTTCGGGCCCGAATGCGGGCGGTAAGTCTGTCTGTCTGAAGACGGTAGGACTTCTTACCTATATGTTCCAGTGCGGATTGCTGGTGCCGCTGAACGACAACAGCCACATGGGTATCTTCAACGACCTGTTTATTGATATTGGCGACGAGCAGAGTATAGAGAACGATTTAAGTACCTATAGCTCGCACTTGTCGAATATGAAGTGCGTGGTGCGCAACTGTAACGACCGTTCGCTGATTCTTATCGACGAGTTTGGCAGTGGTACGGAACCGCAGATTGGCGGCGCTTTGGCGGTGGCGCTCCTGCACCATTTTAACGACCAACGCTCGTTGGGTGTTATTACCACGCACTATAACAGTCTTAAAAATTTCGCGACCGATACCGAGGGAATTGTTAATGGCGCTATGCTTTACGACCGGCATCTGATGCAACCCCTCTTCAAATTGGAAATCGGCAATCCGGGTAGCTCTTTCGCTGTCGATATCGCACGGAAAATCGGTTTGCCGGAGTCTATCATACGCGAGGCGGAAGAAATTGTCGGGTCTGACTATGTCAACATGGACAAATATCTGCAAGACATTGTCCGTGACAAAAGGTACTGGGAGAATAAACGCCAGAATATACGTATCAAGTCAAAACATATTGAAGAGGTTGAGGCCCGCTATGCTGCCGAACTGGAAGATCTCTCCGACCAGCGGAAGTCGCTTATTAAACAGAGTAAGGAAGAGGCTAAGATGATCTTGTCTCAAGCCAATGCCCTTATTGAAAATACGGTAAGGCAGATTAAGGAGGCCCAGGCTGAAAAAGAAAAAACACGGGAAGTACGTAAACAGGTCGAGGATTTCAAGTCGCAACTCAACGACGAACAAGATGCTGCCATCGACCGCAAAATTGCGAAACTGCGTGAGCGCGAGGAACGGAAAAAACAGCGTAAGGAACAACAGGACGTTGCCCCTGCGGCTACGGTCGCCAAACCTGAAGTCAAGACGGTTGCTGTTGGCGACAGTGTCCGTATTAAAGGTCAGCAGAAGGCTGGGGTCTTAATAGCCTTGAACGGCAATAATGCGCTGGTTCAGTATGGACTGATGAAGATGAACGTTAAGGCCGATTCTTTGGAGGCTGTGTCCAATAGTCAGATAAAACGCGAAAACCGCCAGATTCAGTCTGTGAAACGCAGTAACGTGGCCGACCGAATGCGGCAGAAATCACTGAATTTCAAACGCGAGATAGATTTGCGCGGTATGCGTGGCGACGAGGCGCTGGCGGCCGTGCAACTCTTTATCGACGATGCGCTGATGGTGGGTGTTAGCGAAGTGCGCATCTTGCATGGCACGGGTACCGGCATCTTGCGCCAACTAATACGCGACTACCTGGCTACTGTGCCTGGCGTTGAACACTTCCACGACGAGCATGTGCAGCTTGGCGGTGCAGGTATTACGGTGGTGGAATTCTGAAGTATGGATAACAAGATAAAGGGATACATACTGGGTGCAGTTGGCGGTGCGGCGTACGGATTAAATCCTCTGTTCGCTGTGCCTCTTTACCAGTCGGGGATGGACGCCTCTTCTGTCGTTTTCTTCCGTTACGTCACAGCTGTTGTGTTGGTCGGACTGCTTGCCAAGTATAAAGGTCACAGTTTGCGAATAGGACGAAAGGCGGTGCTGGTGGCTTTCTTCCTCGGCATCATGGTGGTGGGGTCTTCGCTTGCCTTGTTTCACAGTTATAACTATATGGATGTGGGTATTGCTTCCACTATTCTTTATGTCTATCCGGTTATGGTTGCCGCAATTCTGGCTTTGTTCTACAACGAACGGTTAAGTGTGCGGACTGGCTTTTGTATCTTTCTGGCTATGCTGGGTATTGCTGTGCTCTATGTCGACGAAGACGGAGCGAGGTTAGATGCGCTTGGAACCGTCTTGGCTTTGCTCTCAGCTCTGACCTATGCCATTTATATGGTGTGTATCAACAAAAGCCGTTTGCGCAAGGTGCCTATGCCCGTGGTTACCTTCTACATTCTTTTGTCCGGTTTGGTGGTTTATGTCCCGCTTTGTATAGGTGGTTTCAGACTTTCTCCGCTTACAAGCGTATGGCAGGTCGTGCTTATTTTCTGTATTGCGTTGTTCCCGACTGTTGTTTCGTTCGTGTGTACGGCCACAGCGGTCTTGAAGATTGGTTCTACTCCGGCTTCTATTTTGGGTTCTTTAGAACCCGCTACAGCTGTGGTTATTGGCATATTGGTGTTTGACGAAAAAGTAACCCTTCGCACTTTTATAGGTATGCTGTTGGTGCTTGTAGCGGTTCTGGTAATTATCCTAAAAAAGGAAAATAAGTAAGTTTATCTCAAACATTTCTGTATATTTGTTGCAGACAAATTAGAAAAACATCCTAGTTTGAATTTCCCTTTGACGAAAAACATACTGATTATGAATAAAACTCTATTTGCAGGTTCAATTGCATGTACTTTGTGGATGGCTTCTTGCCAGTCTCCACAAACTGCTGAAGTTCCACTTACAGACTGCCCATATTTCAATGCGCGTGGCTGGGTCACCGGTGTTGATGGAAAACCTTTAGAGGGAGCTAAAATAACAGCTCCCGATACGGTAGTGTATACCGATTCACGTGGTTTCTATAGTTTGACTTCTAAATCAGCTTCAGACCGATACCTTCTCAAAATTGAAAAAGACGGTTACTTCTTTCATATCTGTTCCAGATTCTTGGCAGATACTGCAACCTACATAGTGTCGATGGTACCGAAGAAAAGCACTTCTTTTAGTTCAATCACTACTTTTGATTCCGATAGGGGAACTGATTTGGAAGTAGATGGTGCAACTATCTCCATTCCTGCTAATGCTTTGATGTTGCCCGATTCCAGCGCATATAATGGTAAGGTTAATCTTTCTGTAGTTTATTTAAAACCCGATAATCCTCGTTTTGATGAATTGATTCCGGGGGGCGATTTGTCTGCCACTATGGTGAATGGTGATACGGCCAGTTTGGTGTCTTATGGCATGGTGCGGGTTGAAATGGAAAGCGAAAACGGAGAGAAACTCCAGTTGAAAACTGGCTCCAAGGCAAATTTGAAATTTCCTGTTTCTTCTTTCCAAAAAAACAATCCACACGACACAATCCCTCTTTGGTGGTTTGACGAATCAGCCGGACTTTGGCGTGAAGAAGGTTTGACCCTAAATAAGGGCGATTATTACGAGGGTTATGTCGGCCACTTCACTTGGTGGAACTGTTACTATCCTGTTAATGAGCCTCTTTTTATTAATGAGCCTCTTTTTAAAGGTGGGGCGCGAGTAAGACTCTATTTCCTGGATGAACGAGGTGAGCCTCTCGATTGTGATTATCGCATCGATTTCGGAAAAGACTATGGAATGACGGGCCTTTCTAATAAATTTTATAATGTTCCGACTAACAGAGAACTGAAGGTTCGTGTAAATACCGGCATTGATTTGTATAGCGATGTTTGTGCCGTTATCCCTCCTCTGAAAAAGGACGAACGCAGAGATGTTTATGTTAGGACCTCTTTCCGCAAAGTGAATGTGAGATTGGTAGATGAAAAAGGCCTTCAGCTGACGTACGAACCGATCTCTCTCTCGTACGAATCGATTTCTCACGATAGCAAGACGGTTGGTTGGAAAGTTGATGGTAATGGTGGTTATTTCTTCTATTTGCAAAAGGGAAAGCCTGTTTCAATCAAAGTCCCTCGCTTCTCAATTAATAGGTCGTTGAGCTCGGATATGGTTGACGATAGCGGCGTTTATGAGATTGTTTGTAAGAAGACGGGCACAGAGACGCATAAAACTGCTAACATTAAGTCTGGTTCGAAAAGTGAATCTCAGCCTGCTGTGATTTTGAACGACGTTGAACCTTCCATAAAAGAAACCGATGATAATACCATTTATGACAAAGTTGAAGTTGCGGCGTCCTATCCTGGTGGATTAAATGCGTTACAGAAAGCACTGTCTTCCCGTTTGGTTTATCCTAAAGATGCAATTCAAAGAGGCGAAGTGGGGACTGTGATTGTTGAGTTTGTAGTGGAGAAGGATGGAACATTGTCAAATTTCACCATCCTGCGACATGCCACTACCATATTAGACAGCGAAGCCTTGCGTGTTGTGCAGACCTTGGAGAAATTTATGCCTGCAATAAAGGGAGGAAATGTGGTGAGGTCAAAATATAGGTTGCCGGTTAATTTTAGGATTCAGTAGTTTGTAAACCTTTCTATATGGGGGTATACCCTTCGAGGTGAAAAAACAGAGGTTTTCGAAGTTTTTTTGCCCTAAAATAAAATCTTGTTATATTAATATGTATTGAAAATCAGTGCTTAATAAAAAATATTGAAAATAATTCCTGGAATAATTTGCCAGTTCGGCAAAAAGGCCTAATTTTGCATCCGCTTTCGGGTT
>DGTD01000020.1 GCA_002396385.1 Bacteroidales bacterium UBA4345 | reverse complement strand
GTGGATATGATGCGTTTTTTCCATACAGAAGTAACTGCTCATATTCTTTCTTCACAAGTTTGTTGTCTTAATCATTTATTTCTTATTAGGAACGATGAAAAAGCAATTAAGAAGATTCTGTATAAGGCTACAGGTATTGATTTTGATGAGATAATCCCATCAATAATTGATCATAATAGTCTGATTTCCTTCGAATTTGTATTAAAAAATAAAAGCCTTCTGAATGAAAATACTGAATCAAGAGGTAAGAATTGCACATCTATTGATGCTTTAGTTTATGCAAAAAAAGGAAATGATAAATGGCTAATACCTATAGAATGGAAATATACAGAAGCATATTTGCACGATAATAAAGTTTATAATTTTAATCGGTATAAAGAAATATGGAGTAAATCATCACGAATAACATCATGGAACGAACTATTTAAAAGTGACCCGTTCTATCAATTAGGCAGACAAACTTTATTAATGGAAAAAATCATAGAAGATTCCCCTAATATAGCCAACAATTTCTTTCATATTGTTGTTATTCCAAAAGGAAATGTTGAAATGAGAAATGATGCCAACCTTTTTAGAAACAGCCTAAAAGAGGAACATAGTGACTACTTTTCAATAATCGATCCTGAAGATTTAATGACTACACTAGAAACTGATTATCCCGAACTAATATCTTATTTAAGAACACGTTATTGGTAATAACTATCTAGTTAAAAACCTCTTGACCTACGGCTTGCCTTGGTCTCTGCCTGAGCCTGTGTAAATACTATTAATCTTATGAGATATGGCACGCATCACAAATAGAGATTGTTTTTCACTATCACATTTTAATACTTCTGTTTACTTGGGATAACGCCTCTTACTCCACCTTTAGGATTCTCAACATCACCTTTATAACGCGGAATTAAATGCATATGACAATGGAACACACTCTGACCTGCATATTCTCCAATATTTATCCCCACATTATATCCATCAGGATGGAAGCGTTCATCCACCTTTTTTTTGACATATTGCAGAACTATATTCATGGCCTCACGTTCATGGTTCGTAAGATCGAAATATGAAGAAACATGACGCTTTGGAACAATGAGAGCATGGCCAGGAGAAACAGGATATCCGTCATAGAATGCAACACAAGAGACTGTCTCGCATATAATTTCAACCTTACTTGATAAATTGCAGAAAGGACAATTTTCACCTTCAGTTCGTAGACGTTTATTGAAATGACTATATTGATATATTTCGTAACTTTTATTGAGGACAAGACTTTCGTATGGCAGTTTTACATTACATTGGTAGGTATATTGTTTGTGAATAGCATGCAACCTATAACCTTCATTCGTTAAGTCTCTTCGTACAGCAAAAAAAGCTTTACCATTGGGAGATAACAAATTGGAGACTTCCATCAAAACTTCAGCTTGAGCATATGGTTCAAGAACATTTAATACATAATTACAAATGATCGTATCATACTTACCTTCTGGATATTTAGGAAAATAATGATAATCGTATCCTGTAATGTCATAACCTTGTCGTTTTAACTCTTCTGTATCAAAACCATAACCACATCCAAAATCTAAAATTTTTCCCTTTATAAAATTATGTTGCAGAAGATAGCGAGTTGGTACTGACATTTCTGTCCGCTTGATCGCAGTCAAATATGGATGATTTATTTTCTCTTGTTTCATAGTTTTAATATTTCCACGTTTCAAAGCCCATATTGAGAGCAATTTGACAGATTGGATTAAAAGTTCTTTTATAGAGATCTAAAAATTGCTCGTTGTTCATATTTACTAATTCTTGTATTGTATACCCCAAAGAAATAAAGTCCTCCATGACTTTGGGTTCCTTATTAGCTTTATACATCAACTGCAAAGCATAATACTGCATTTCTGCAATTTTGGGTAAATAATAATTCAAATCAGGCAGTTTGTTACTCTTTGCAGAGTTAATGCTACCATCTGAAGGAATCAGATTCCAAAGCAAATCATGAGAAACAAAACTCCATGGAATAAAATGATCCAAATCATAATCCTTTGGGGATAGTTCTTTATTTGTGTAAATACAATGAATCGGTCCACCAATACTCATTACCATATCCCAATACTCGTGTTGCTTTTGTAAAGAGTTTCTTACTTCGGGACGTATCAGTTTATTGGTAATTGCTGGAACGTTTGGGTTACGGACTTGTAAAAACTGGGTAAGATTCCAATAGGCAAAATCTATCAGTATATTATAGTTATTATAAAGATATTGATTCCATTTAGGGTTTAATTCAATATAAAACTCTCCTCCATTCTTATGCAATGAATACAAACAATTATTTTCTAAAGTTTGTGAACGTTGTACCATTTCTTTGTCATCTGACGTGTCTATCCAAGGTCGAAGAAACCGATAGGGTACATTTAAAGTGAGGATAGTCAAAAGTCTTTTTATTCTTTTTTCTTCTAATCTTTCTTTAATACAATTTATAATAGTTTCAGTATTAGCGTCAATCGATATTTGCGTTATTTGTTGTAATTCAATTACAATATCAAAAAGAGAATCACTTTTTCCAAATGACAAACGAAAATAATGAATAGGATACCAAGCATTAGCCACCATCCTTATCACAACATCCCATACACTAAACTTTTGAGTGTCCAATTTCGCATGCATTTGAATAATCGAGACAAACCAAAAAAATTTGTATGTGGCGACTGTCTTTGAAAATACTTTTCCAAGACAGTCTGTTGTCAATATTTCAGATTTTGGAATATACATATTATGAATAGGACATAAGATATACGTTAATAAACTTAATCTCTATCAAATTTAATAATTATTCATAAATTTATATCAAGCCTACTTCAATAATTCAATTAGCCTTTCTATCCCAATAATTGACCTTTAAAAGAAATTACAGACTTAAAACTCTACTTATAAATTATAATGCAAAAAAGTACCTACATTCAGATAAAGTCCACAGCAGAATACCTTCTACTCCTCCACCACCCACTCAACCATGTTCTTTTTATCGGTGCTGAAGTTAGCGCCGATCTTAAACAGTTGTTTGCCAGTGGCTGACAAACGCTTTGCACAGTTCTTCACATCAATCTGCGCAAGAGCCTCTTTGGCCGATAGGTTGCGCTTGCATTCAATGATGTAGGCATATTGGTCAGTTTCGAAGCAGATATCAATACGGCCGCCCTGTTTCGGCATTTCCACATAAGTTTTATAGCCGGTTGCACGAACCATAAGGTAGTCCATATTTCTGAAATGAGCCTTCATCATTTTCGGCTCGTTGTTCTCAAACGGAATCTCTTCCATAATGGTCTGCAACTGCTCCATCATGCCATTGGCGTCGCCAACAGTGATTAGTTCACCCAACCTGCTGATTTCGGGATCAAACCTGCCCATTGAGGTGTTGCAGTATTCGGGAATAAGGTACGAGGTCAATCCGTCAGCAACCTCCTCGTTGGGTATGCCCAACGTGTAAAACTTGCCGTCGAAAGGTCTGTATGCCGACCGGGTATTTTTTTAAGAACTGTTCCATAATGTTTCCGCCTTCAATGCAAAAGTAAAAAAAAGCTTCAAATTCAAAACCAGCAATCAAGCCTTCAACGGCGGATGCGAGAGCATTTTTGGAGGGAGGAAAAGATTATTAATCCTATAACAAAGGCAGTTTGAGGAATGTTTGTGTTCTCTGTTTTCCAAGTGTCAGTTTTTATTTTTAATTTTGTTGAATTTAGAGTATAAAAAGAGGATAATAAAGTATGAATGGCGATTGGTTCGTTGCTGAGCTTTTAGATGGGAGCCGCCTAAAGGGGCGGATGCACATGGAGGCGCATGCCAAGTCGGGGATGTACCCTTTCCGTATAGAAATGCACTGGAAGAAGACGGAAGACGAGGAGACTGACAACGATTTGACCGCCAAGGCTGAAGAACAGTTGACGTACATTTTCGAGAAAGAGCGGGACGCCTTCCTCGTTCTCGTCAAGGAGGAAACCGACAAGTTCGTTTACACCTGGTACGTTCGCAACCTGCAACATTTCGGCGAAAGACTGAACCAGGTGCTGATGCTTTTCCCTCCACTCCCCCTCACCCTATACAGTATGGACGACCCTGACTGGGACGCCTACACCGAAGCCCAAAAGGTATTAAACAGCATATAGGCGCAATGGGTGAATGCTTTACATATTACGTGGGTATTGGCTCGAACTATAATGCAGATTTCAACATCGGCGTTGCCAACCTGCTGTTGTCGGCCTGTTTCAGCAGTGCCGTTTTCTCGCAAGTGCTACGCACCGAAGGCATCGGGCTATCATACAAATGCTGGTACCTGAACCAGATGGTCCGCATACAGACAACTTTAGACTTCAAGAAGATGGCCTTCGCTTTGAAAGAACTGGAAAAACAGGTGGGGCGCGTAAAGGACTCGCGCAACGTGGCTTTAGACCTGGACATAGTGGAAGCCGATGGCGTTATTGTCCATAAAAACTACCACAAATACCCTTTTCTGGCTCAACTGAGAAGTACGTTTAACGATTAATATCTGAGAAATGAATAAATATATAGTTTTTACCGCTCTTCTGTTCCTAGCGGCTTGTGGCAGGGAACCAAACAACAACAAAGTGCAACCTTGCGAGGACGACAGTGTCACTGTTGTTGACGAAGCGTCTGAAATCGTCTTTTCGGGAGACTCCGCTGCATTAAACTGTGACAACGATTTTTGCCGCGAGTTGAAGAAAAACATGGAGCAGACGACTGAGGAGCAACGCATTGAACAGCTGGCAAGCAACCAGTTTTGGGCGGCCGATACGCTGACCAGCCAACAATACGCCGTTTTGTTCAACTATTTACTCGACCACCAGGAGAACAAATACGACGACCAGATTGGTGACTTTATTTTCGAATACTTTCAAACGAATGTTCGTTTTCGCGACTTCGACCACTATTACGACCAGTATCCCAACCCGAACATACTGGAAGCCCTCACTTTCAGCATCGTCTCTTCTTGGAAAAACGAGAACGAGTCTATTACCGAGAAGGCGTTCAAGACAAAGTTCGGATACCTTTACAGCAAAGGCTGCATCAAGTACCTGAGGATGCTGGAATCGCTTGAGAAATAAATTTACAAACTAGATTTATATGGGAAATTTTTTAGAAGAATTAAGTGGTATTCAACGCGAAGCGGTATGTTTCAACAATGGTCCGTCGCTAGTGGTGGCGGGAGCAGGCTCGGGCAAGACCAGGGTGCTGACCTACAAGATCGCACAACTGATCGACGAGGGCATTAGGCCGTCTTCCATCCTGGCCCTGACCTTTACCAACAAGGCGGCAAGGGAAATGAAGGACCGTATCGGCAAACTGGTGGGTGACGATAATTCCAAAAGGCTCTGGATGGGTACTTTCCACTCCATTTTCAGCCGTATTCTGCGCAAGGAGGCTGAGCTGATTGGCTTTACCGCCGACTTTACCATTTACGACACCACCGACTCGCACAACCTGATCAAGGCCATCATAAAGGAGCGAAAACTCGACGACAAGGTCTATTCTCCGAAGAAAGTGGCCAACCGCATCTCGCAAATGAAGAACGACCTGGTCACCGCCGAGGCCTACCGATCGAAAAAGGAATTCCACGACTATGACCTGCACCAGCGGATGCCGCTGTTTGGCGACCTCTACAAATACTACACCGTCAGGTGCCAGAAGGCCAACGCCATGGACTTCGACGACCTGCTGCTCTATACCAACCTGCTTTTCCGCGACCACCCCGACATACTCGCCAAGTACCAGAACATCTTCAAGTTTATTCTGGTCGACGAGTACCAAGACACTAACTTCTCGCAGTTCCTGATTGTGCAGAAGCTGGCGAACAAAAGCCACAAGGTGTGTGTGGTGGGCGACGACGCACAGAGCATTTACTCGTTCCGTGGTGCCCGCATCGAGAACATACTGAAGTTTAGAGAGAACTACCCCGAATGCAAGGTCTTCAAACTGGAACAGAACTACCGCTCCACCCCTAATATTGTGAGCGTAGCCAACAGCCTGATTAAGAAAAACGAGGGGCAGATACCTAAAAATGTCTTTTCTGAACGGAACGAGGGCAGCCCGGTTCTGGTTATGAACTCGTACTCCGAGACCGACGAAAGCCTAAAAGTGTCGCAAATGGTGGAAAACTTGAAGCAGAAAGCGCATCTGCGCTATTCCGACTTCGCCATCCTCTACCGCACCAACGCCCAGTCGCGCATACTGGAAAAGACATTCCGCCAGAAAGGAATCCCCTACAAACTGTGGGGTTCAACCTCGTTCTACGAGCGCAAGGAAATCCTCGACACGCTGGGGTACATCCGCCTGGCCATCAACAACAACGACGAAGAGGCGTTCAAACGCATCATCAACACGCCGGCCAGAGGTATTGGCGACACCACGGTGGGCAAGATTCTGGAAACGGCGCACAAAAACGACGTGTCTTGCTGGACGGTCCTCTCCGACCCTATGACCTACGCCCTGCCAGTAAACGCTGGCACATTGGCCAAACTGGCCGAGTTCAAGAAACTGATGGACTCGCTCGTTGCCATTAAAGAGGAGAAAGACGCCTATGAATTTGTAGAAATGGTGGTTCACAACTCTGGTATGTGGACGGCGTTGAATGCCGACAAATCGCCAGAAGGTGTTTCGCGCCTTCAAAACGTGGAAGAACTGCTGAACGGACTCAGCACCTCGGCCGCACAAAAACTGGAGGAAGAAGGAGAGCCGCTGATGGTGGCCGACTTTATGGCAGAGGTGGCCCTGATGACCTCGCTCGACGACAACGACACCGACGACAAGGTCACCCTCATGACCGTACATTCGGCAAAAGGACTTGAATTCAAAAATGTGTTCATTGTAGGCGTGGAAGAGGAACTGTTCCCTTCATCTATGAGTACGGGTTCAGCCGAGGGCATTGAAGAAGAGCGCAGGCTGTTCTACGTGGCCATAACCCGTGCCGAAGACTTCTGCGTGATTTCCTATGCCAAAAGCCGCATGAAAAACGGGGCTATCAATCCCTCAAACCCCAGCCGCTTCATAAAAGACATTGATTCGGAAATGCTGGACTTTTCAATGGCCCCCGACTATAGGCGTCTTTATTCAAATGTGGCCTCGGACGAAGAGATAGAGCAACGCCTACAAAATTTCCGGCCAAGACACGATACCTTTGTCAAGAAAACACCTACCGAGCAGCCACGCCAGAAATACCATTTCAATGTCGAGCCACCCAAGGTAGGCGCAGCTGTTCCACCAAAGCGCAACCTCACCCCCCTCTCGCGCGCCGAAGACAATTCCATCCGCAACCTGCACGTCAACACCAACACCAACGTCAAAGTGGGCGATAAGGTTGTTCACGCACAATTCGGTATGGGTGTCGTCACCAAATTAGAGGGAGCCGGAACTCCGATGGCAAAAATTGTCGTTCACTTCCAGAACGTGGGCGAGAAAAAATTAATTTTGAAGTACGCCAACATAAAAATCGTTTAATTGCGTTTAGAATATTGTTGTATATCTCTATACTAAGACGTAACTTTATACAACATTTAACAGAAAAAGGTTTAATTATCATAAAATAATGAAAAAGATACTGAAATTCTTAGGAATAGGATTGTTGCTTATCTTGTTGGCACTATTCCTCATTCCACTCGCCTTCCAGGGAAAAGTAAAGGATATTGCCCTGGCAGAAGCGAACAAAATGCTTAAATCGGAGGCCTATGTCGGCGACGTGTCGCTCAGTTTCTTCAAAAACTTCCCCCACGCATCTATCACACTTTACGATTTCGGTGTAGCAGGCAAGGGCGAGTTTGAAGGCGACACACTGCTGAACGCCGGCAGGCTGATTGTGGTGGTCAGCACCCGCAGCCTCCTAACCGACCACTATGTGGTGAACGCCTTCAAGTTCGAAAACGCCTATGCCAAGGCAGTGGTCCACAAGAACGGTAACGCCAACTGGGACATTCTGGTGGCCGACACTACGGCCCAAGAAGAAGCGGTGGACACAACCAAAGCCAAACCATTCGCACTCTCGCTCAGACGGGTGAATTTCGACAATGTGAACGTGCAATACATCAACGAACAAGACAATGCCAGCGCACGTGTCGACCACCTCGATATGGTACTGTCTGGCCAATTCAACTCAACAGACCAAATTTTGGCTAACATATCAGACTTCGAAGTGGAGGCAGACTCGGTCGGCTATGCGGACACGACAATGTCGGCTGGCTTGAAGAATTTCGAATTCACCTTCTCGGGCGATGTGTCGGAAGCTGTTTCCAACATCAAGAGCAAACTCGGAATCAGTGCGGTCGACTTTGCAATGCAACACATTCCTTACCTGTCGGGAGCTAAAGTCGATGCCGATATGAATGTAGCAGCCGACTTGCAGAACAACAAGTTCACTTTGGGTGAGAACACCCTGTCGATTAACGAGATTAAGGCCAACCTCACAGGTTTCGTGCAGTTGGTTGACTCTGCGACTATCGACATGGACCTCAAGTTCAACACGCCAAAACTGGAATTTAAAGACATTCTCTCTCTCATTCCCGCCATTTACAAGAGCGACTTTGGCAAAATACAGACCAACGGTAAGGTTGCGCTTGACGCTGCTGCCAAAGGACGTATGCAGGGCGAGAACTTCCCGGCTTTCGACGTAAAACTGGTTGTTGAGAATGCCATGTTCAAATATCCAGACCTTCCTAAGCAGATTGATAACATTAACGTGAATGCCGAGGTCAAGAACCCAGGCGGAATCTTAGACAAAACCGTTGTCGATGTCAACAAGTTCGCCTTCAAGATGGCAGGCAATCCGTTCAGCGCACACCTTGTGTTGAAAGATCCAATTTCAGACCCCGACTTCGATTGTGGGGTGAAAGGTATCATCGATTTCAACTCCATTAAAGACGTTATCGCATTAGACGGTATGAACCTGAGCGGTGTGCTGAATGCCGACGCATCGGCACAAGGAAAACTGTCGTACGCCGAGAAAGAACAATACGAGAACTTTACGGTAAACGGCAACTTGAACGTCAAGAATATGAACATTAACGGGAAGGAGATCGGCTACGATGTGAAAGTAAACTCGGCCAACCTCGACTTCTCGAACAAAGCGCTCGATTTGACGGAATGTAACGTTAACATCGGCAAGAACGACATCGCACTGAACGGTAAGCTGGAGAACTTCCTGCCTTACATCTTCAGCGACGGCACCATTAAAGGTAAGTTGAACGTGAAGTCTAACTACTTCAACATAAACGACTTCATCTCGGTAGATACCACCGCTACCGTCGAAGATCCCGCACCAGCTTCCTCTGAATCGGTCGAGATACCTGGCAACATCGACTTTGCCATGAATCTGGCGATGGAAAAGGTTATCTATTCAAACATCGAGTTGAACCAGGTTAAGGGTGCTCTTACAGTCCGCGACCGCGTTGCGTCAATTACCAGCCTGTCTACAAACACCATGGAAGGTTCGCTCAATATGAAGGGTTCGTACGACTCTAAAGACAAAAACAACACAGCCTTCAAGGCCGACATGCAGATTCAACAGATGTCTATACCAAAGGTGTTCTCAACTGTAAACACAGCCAAGAAGTTTGTTCCGCTATTGTCTAACGCGACCGGAAAGTTCAACATGAAAATCGACTTAAACTCGAAACTCGACGCATCGATGAGCCCTATTCTTAACACCGTCAACGCAAAAGGAACATTCTCGACCGACGAACTGGGACTGAAGGAGTTTGACGTTATGAAGAAGATATCGTCGGCCGTCAACTTCTCGAAACTTTCCGAGAGCTCAACGCTGAAGAATGTGCGCATCAAGTTCCAGATTAAAGACGGACGCATGTCGACCGAACCGTTTAACGTGTCGATGTCGGGCACAAAGATGGACGTGACCGGTACATCGGGCCTTGACGAAACATTAGACTACACGTTGGCCATGGCCGTACCAAACAGTGTTTCATCGAAGACGAACATCCCGCTGAAGTTCAACGTTCTTGTCGGCGGCACATTCAGCAGTCCTAAAATCAAAGTCGATGCCAAAGGGGTAGTCGACAATGTAAAGGAAGTGGTAACCGAAAAGGTGAAGGAAACGGTGAAACAGACCGTGAACAAAGCCTTGGAGGAAGCCAAAGCCAAACAGGCGAAAATGCTGGCCGAGGCCAAAAAGCAGGCGTCAGCCTTGAAAAGCGAGGCCGAAAAACAGGGCGACAAGCTCGTAGCCGAAGCGAAAGCACAAGGCGACAAGATGGTTGCCTCTAGCAAGAATCCGCTTGAAAAGAAAGCCAAACAAAAGGCCGCACAAAAGTTGGTTCAGGAAGCTGAGAAAAAGAAGAACAAGCTGGTTTCCGATGCCACCTCTAAAGGCAACTCCATCATCGATGCCGCTCAAACCAAGTCAGACAAGATGATTAAGGAGGCCGAGGCTAAGAACAACAAGTAACTTCCCTCTCTCTGAATACAAAGGCATACTATACGGTTGTTATAGTATGCCTTTTTTCGTTACTTTTGCACTATAAACACCAAACAGATAGAGATGGAAGAACTTATACACCTGATTAACGGAATGTCGCCCTACCTGCTACTCGGATTTCTCCTGGCAGGCATTATGCACGCCTTTTTACCCGCAAACTACTTCAACCAATACCTTTCGGCACCCACTTTCCGCTCTTCGGTTTACGCCACCCTTTTCGGTATACCGCTGCCACTGTGCTCTTGTGGAGTTATACCAACAGCCATGTCGCTACACAAGGAGGGAGCCTCGAAAACGGCAGTCACCTCATTCCTGATTGCCACCCCACAGACGGGTGTCGACTCCATTATAGCCACCTACAGCCTTATGGGCTGGCCGTTTGCCATTGTACGTCCAATCGCCGCAATTGTTACGGCCCTGTTTGGCGGCTTCTTATCGAGCATAGCCGACAACGGTGCGCAGACACAGACCTTCCAACCGTCGCAACATGCCGGCGTGAAAGGGGGTAACAAAATAGAGATGGCTTTGGAATACGCCTACGTGGAAATGATGGGAGACATCGGCAAATGGCTGATGCTGGGTCTTGTGGTAGCAGGACTAATTGGCGTGCTGGTTCCAAACGACGCGTTTGCTATTTTCCAAAACAATACGGCGGCCTCTATGCTGCTGGTCCTTTGCATCTCTATTCCAATGTATATGTGCGCCACCGGCTCTATTCCCATTGCCGTTATGCTGATTATGAAGGGACTGACACCCGGCGCCGGACTTGTTTTACTAATGGCAGGCCCAGCCTGCAATATAGCATCGATGCTGGTGGTAAAGAAAGTGCTGGGCACAAAGACCCTTTTCATCTATCTGGCCGCAATCGTCATGGGGGCTGTTTCGTTCGGCATACTTATCGATTACCTGCAATTCAACGGCGTTGTCAACTTCACCAGTGGTCTGACGGCAGCCGGCGGTGCCTGTTGCACCACAAACGATCCGGTTTTCGCGTGGCTTTGTACGGCCCTATTGGCCCTTTTACTGTTAAACGCCCTTCTGTTGCCGAAACTGGGCAAGAAATTCCACTTCCTCGCCCCACAGCAGCAAGAGGTTGCCACAACAGCCCAGAAAGTGATACACATAACAGGTATGAGCTGCGTCCACTGTAAAGCGGCTGCAGAGAAAGCACTTTTACGTGTAAACGGTGTAGAGGCGGTGACGATTAACTTGGAGAGCGGTGAGGCTAAAATTGTAGGGTCGGTTCAAGAAGAAGACCTGAAAAAAGCCCTTGAGGCTATTGGTTTTGGTATGGAATAAAAAACTACAATACACTATGCAGCTCTGCAAGGGTGCGTATAGTAAGCGAAGGGACCGGACGTTCTCCGTTCCAACCGGCAGGATGCAGCCAAACCTGCTCTATGCCCGCATTGGCAGCACCCACAATGTCGCCCTCGAAGTCGTCTCCAATCATAAGGGCATCTTCCGGACAGACACTCATATCGTTCAACGCATATTGGAAAATACGGACATCGGGCTTGGGATAGCCAATGTCGTCAGATAGATAGACTTTCTCAAAATAAGGCTCGAAACGGAAATTCTTCATCTTGACAATTTGCGAACTCTTTGTCCCGTTCGACAAGACGGCCAGACGGTACTTTGGCCTGAGGTAGTCAAGCAACTCGTAAGCACCCGGCACAGTACCCGTCATGGGAAGGAAGTATTTATAGAAGACCTCACAAACACGGTCAGTCAACTCAGAGTCTTCCACCCCCATCAGCGACATCGGCCACGAGAAACGTAATTCATTTAAACGTTCACGCGACAAGTTTCCATCGCGGTAGCGAGCCCACAACTTGTCATTACAAGAGGAATAAACACTCCAAAAGGCATCAAAAGGAGGGAACTTGGCCGACAGACCAAGTTCCTCATACATCAACCGCATAGCCGTTCGCGAGTTGCCCTCCGTATCGGTCAGCGTGTTGTCTAAATCAATAAGGATTACTTTTTTGGGGTATTTTATCATTTCAAGAATCCCTGTTCCTTAATGAAAGCAATGAGTTTTTCCGAGAAGAAGTCTCCGTCTTTCTTTGTGTACCTGATGTCGGTAAAGATTTGAGCCAGCGTTTCCTTATTGTTAATCTTTAAGAATTCCTTATTTTCAGGAATGTCGTTTTTATACGAATAGATGTCATCAATATCCTGCTCGGTATAGTCGTGGTAGACGTCGCTGTGCACCCATCCCTTTAGCGGAATACGGTCGGTCAGGGCTGGCTGCTCGTCAGGATAACCCAACGACAGCGTAACGACAGGCACCACCATTTTAGGCAGTTTCAGCGTTTGGGCTATTTCTTTCGGATTATAGGTTGTAGTACCCAGATAACAGATACCCAGTCCATTTTCCTCGGCGAGCAGGGAAAAAGTCTGTGCCAAAGCCACCGTATCGACCAAGGCACTCATAAACGACTCAAAGTTGTCGTAACCAGGGACCGCCTTGTTCTGCAAGCACCACTTGTTGAACCGGTTATAATCGGCACAGAAGGTGACCAGCACCGGTGCCTGCGAGGCAGGCTGGTTGAAGTGCGAAGGCGCCAACTGCTCGCGTACAGACGCATCGCGGGTGACTACCACGCTATAAAGCTGCATGTTGCCACACGTTGACGTACGCGCAGCCGACTCTAACAAATCATTCAACAAATCATCGGCCACCACTTGATTCGAATACTTACGAATAGTGCAGCGTTTGTCGAGCACCGACTTCACACTTCCCATAATACTATTTTTTTTCTGAGTTTGACAAAGTTTTTATACCGTCGAGAATAAAGTTCTTGAAATCTGAGGCTGTTTCGGTAAACTTGAAGAAATGGTTGTATACCTTTTCGTTAGGGCTTACCATCACATAATAGGGCAACGCATTTGTGCCAAACCGGCTACTCTGGAAGTAACTCCATTTCTCGCCGACGGTTTCTAATTCATTTTCCTCTCCGTTGCTTCCCTTCACCTTGATTGGCTCGGCAAGAGGGGTACGGTCGTCGCAAAAGAGCGAAACAAGGACCACCTCTTCATTCATCAGGTTGGCCACCTCCGGATTCGACCACACTGCGGCCTCCATCTTACGGCAGTTGACACAACCATGTCCGGTAAAGTCTACCAACAGCGGTTTACCACTTTCTGCAGCCACTTTCAAGGCCTCGTCGTAATCGTTATACTGGACCTTTACGGTCTTCAACGGAGGCGCAAAAGCACTGATAACGTTCAACGGACGTCCAAACAAGCCTGGCGCCAAGTATACGGCAAACGAAAAGCACCCCATTGCCAACAAAAGGCGGGGCACAGAAACACACGGCATATCGGTATCGTGCGGCAACTTGATTTTACCCAGCAGATAGGCACCTGCCATTGCAAAAATCACAATCCACAACGCTATAAACGTAGGACGGCTCAGCAGTCCCCAATGAGAGACCTGGTCGGCAACAGAAAGGAACTTCAACGAGAAGGCCAATTCAAAAAAGCCGAGCAGCACCTTCACCATATTCAGCCAGTTGCCCGAACGGGGCATACTGCTGATGATGCTTGGGAAAAAGGCAAACACTGAGAATGGGATAGCCAACGCCAACGCAAAACCGAACATACCGACGGCAGGGGCAAGAATATTCCCCTTATCGGCAACACTGACCAACAGTGTACCAATAATAGGACCTGTGCACGAAAAAGAGACAATGACCAGCGTACTGGCCATTAGCAAAATGCCAAAGATGCCGGATACTTTTTCAGCCTTAGCGTCGATTGCAGTACTCCACGAGGCAGGCAACATAATCTCGAATCCGCCAAAAAAGGAACATGCGAATAAGACTAACAAAAGGAAGAGGAACACGTTAAAAGCCGCATTCGTACTCAAGGCATTCAACGTATTGGCAGAGAACAAGCCTGTTACCAACAAGCCCAATGCCACATAAATAACGATGATAGACAACCCATAGAGCAACGCCTGTTGGCGTCCCTTCGCCTTATCGGAACTCCGTTTCAGGAAGAAAGAAACAGTCATCGGAATAATAGGCCACACACAAGGCGTAACAACCGCAATGAATCCGCCGATAAGCCCGGAAAGGAAAATAGTCCACAAAGACGTGTCTCCCTCATCCTCATCTCCATAAGCCGACATCTCCGCCACAACAGGGACCGTAGTACTGGCGGTTTCGGCAGATATAGCAGAATCGGACTTAATTTTCAAAGGTTCCGACGCTGCCAACTCTTTCACATCGTTTGAATCAATCTTTTTTTTTAGCTCCGTTTGTTCGTTGTCAGACGTCCCTTCTTTTACAGCAGGATTAACCGCAGACTTTTCCAAACCTTTTGCCGAAAGCGAAAATTTAGCCTTAGTAGGAGGCAGGCAACTCTGGTCGTCGCAGCACATGTATTCGACGTAACCTTCAGCCGCAACACCAGCCGACACATCCTTAACCTTCAGTTTCTGTTGGAAAACCGCCACATTCTCGAAGAAAGACAACTCCATGCCAAAAGCCTGTTCGAACTTTTTAATGGCTTTTGACTTAGAGACCAGCCCACCAGACACTTCGGCATTCTGTAAGTTGGAGAACTTTACAGTTGTAGGCAACGGACCATTTTCGGGTTCCTGGATATTGTACAGGTGCCAAGGTTTGTCGATATTGGCAGTTAGGGTTACCGTAACTGTACCATTCGCCTGAACTGGCGATATGTCAAATTTCCAATGGACAGGGTCCTGCATCTGGGCGAAAACAGAACTTACGCAACAGAAAAGTAGTGCGACAAAAGACCAGAATCTTATTTTCATAAAAATGTAGTATTAATATTCGAAATCAGCAGCAGAGCGGGTATCAAGCACTTCCTTGATAATCTTCTTTACCGCAACATGGTCGGGGTGTTGGTCGTATACAGCCAAATCGTTCCATGATTTATGAGTAGAGATCAACGCCAGGTCGAACGCTTCCTTCTCATTCCCGTTCAAACCGACCTCCATAGAGTCAATTTCCTTAATCAAACCCTTCAGATTCAAGAGTTCAGTTTGTATAAATTTGAGTTTTTGTGCTTTCTCTTCAGCACTTTCAAAAGACTTAAACTTGAATAATACGATATGCTTAACCATGTTACTAAAAAATCAGTTTGTACCTAATACAAAGATACAAAATATAAAAGCGTTTCGGATGTATTGCAGAGAAAAAAGTGGAAAAACAAAAAAGAGAACCCTCGTTTTGAAGATTCTCTCTTATGCGGTGCGTATGGGACTCGAACCCATGACCTCCGCCGTGACAGGGCGGCATTCTAACCAGCTGAACTAACGCACCAGTTCATCCAGCGCACCTTTCGGTTTTGCAATGCAAAATTAGTTCAAATAATCTAATCAAACAAATTTTTACGCAAATAGTTCTCCATTTTTTGCAATTCTAGGCACAATCTTGCTAATTTCAACGCATTTTAGAGGGGGAATCTGTAAACATATTTGTAAATTTGTAGATAAAAGAGTTATAGAGATGACCAACATGGAACAGAAGAACAAAAACGCTATACTGCTACTCCACTGCCCCGATACCCAAGGTATTCTGGCAGCCGTAACAGACTTCATCAACGTAAACAAGGGTAACATTGTATATCTTGACCAATACGTCGACCACGAGAACAACGTTTTCTTTATGCGTGTGGAATGGGATTTGAACCAATTCCTCATTCCCGCAGAGAAAATCAACGAGTACTTCCAAACGCTGTTTGCCAGCAAATACCAGATGCAGTTCAGCATCTACTTTACCGACGTCAAACCACGTATGGCACTGTTCGTTTCGAAAATGAGCCACTGTCTGTTCGACATCCTCGCCCGTTACACGGCAGGAGAGATGAATGTAGACATTCCGTTCATCATCAGCAACCACGCCGACTTGCAGTGGGTGGGCGAAAAATTCGGCATTCCGTTCCACGTCATTCCACTGAACAAGGACAACCGTACGGAGTTGGAGAAGGAAGAAATGAAATTGTTGAAAGACAACAACATCGACTTCATCGTCCTAGCCAGATACATGCAGATTATCTCTGAGGAGATGATTCAAACCTACCCCAACAACATCATCAACATCCACCACTCGTTCCTGCCTGCGTTTATCGGAGCCAAACCCTACCACCAGGCCTACAGCCGTGGTGTGAAGATTATTGGCGCCACCAGCCACTATGTGACTTCGGAACTCGACGCCGGCCCAATTATCGAGCAAGATGTGGTACGCGTTACCCACAAAGACAACGTCAAGACGTTCGTTGCCAAAGGTAGAGACTTGGAGAAGATTGTGCTGAGCCGCGCTATCGAGAAGCACATCGAGCGCAAGGTGCTTGTTTATCAGAACAGAACCGTCATATTCTCTTAAAGACATCTCAATTACCTATTATACCATGAGTTTCCTAACACCATCAATTGTTAGTTTTATTAAAGAACACGCCACCGATGATGTCAGGAAACTTGCGTTAGGCAAGTGCGACCTCTCGGGCAACGACCTGAAAACGGCACTCCAACAGATTGAAGGTCTACAGAAGGCCAAACAGAAACTGCCGTCGTGGGCCGCCAACGAAAAGGTCGTTTACCCCGTCCACTTGTCGCTGGAACAATGCTCTTCTGAAGCTACCGCACGGTTTAAGGCCCAACTGGTGGCTGAAGGCGACATTATGGCCGACCTAACCGGTGGATTCGGTATCGACTTCACCTTCATCTCCAAGCACTTTAAGCAGGCCGACTATGTGGAGACCAACGAGGCCCTCTGCAAAATTGCAGAAAACAACCTCCACGCATTCGGACTCACCAACTGGCAGGTGTTCAACACCGACGCCGAGTCTTATCTGAAACAGCACAACGGCCAGCGTTTCGACCTGCTGTTTGTCGATCCCGCCAGAAGGGATGCCAACGGCAGAAAGACGGTTGCCCCATCTGACTGCACGCCAGACCTCACCCTTCTACAAGACGTTTTCCGCCAAAAGGCCCGGAAAGTTATGGTCAAATACTCGCCAATGCTCGACATCGGCACCGCCATCAAAGAGCTAAGAAACATTGAAAGTATTTACACCATCAGCGTGGCGAACGAATGCAAAGAACTGCTGATTATCCAGAATTTTGAAGCCAACGCTGGTTCCGACATCCGACTTTTCTGCGTCAACATTAAACCGCAAAAAAACGATGTTTTTACTACGAGCCTTAACAAGGAGAAGGAAGCTACAGTTTCTATCGCCACATCCGTTGGCAAGTATCTCTACGAGCCGAACAGCTCTATCATGAAAGCTGGCGCTTTTAAAAGCATCTGCGAGGCATGGGACATCGAGCCCCTGCAACAAAACAGCCACCTTTATACGTCACAAACGCTCAAGCCAGAAGTGCAAGGCCGGGCTTTCGAGGTGATTGGCACCTGCAGAATAAATGCGGCCGACTTTAACAAGACCTTCCCAGACACAAAAAAGGCCAACCTTACCATCAGGAACTGCCCCCTTAGGCAAGAGGACATTCGGAAGAAACTGAAAATAAAAGAGGGCGGTGACTTGTATCTGTTCGCCACCACCCTTATGAATAAAGAACTTGTTCTTATCGGTTGTAAAAAAGTCGGGAGTAGAGTTGATAGTTAGAAATTCGACAACAGGTTCCTATCAGAAAATTTCTTGAATTTTTCCTTATTCAGCGAATAGACACCATCACCCTTTTCATCTAAGATATTGAAGCCCAACATACGTTCAGCAAAGACAGCTGCATCGAGTTTCTTATCCAAAATCTCTTCATACACCTTCTGCAACGACGCCATATCGAACGTGTCGGGCAAGAGGTAGAAGGCAATCGGCTCAAAATAGAGCATCTGCTTCAACTTGTTTTTTGCCACCTCCACAATCTCACGATGGTCGAACGCCAATTCTGGAAGATTGTGGAAGTTGAACCACTCGGCCTTACCCGCATCGTCTGATGCTTCAACCCTGCCCATCTTCACGAAAGCCATGCAGGCACAGGTAACCACCCTTTCACGCTCGTCACGGTCGACGGTCGACGACACATAGAACTGGGTCAAGCCAGCGCACTCGAAGCGGGTTTCCTCCATCAGTTCGCGTTTTGCAGCCTCTTCTACCGTTTCATCCATGTCCATAAATCCACCAGGGAAAGCCCAGCAACCCGCATAAGGGTTATTCTTACGCTGGATAAGCAGTAATTTTAAATGCTCACCGTCGAAACACAAAACAACGCAATCGGCAGTAATGGCCGGATGAGGATATTTGTAGGTATACATATTGAATTTTATTTTTGAAATTAGGGAATCACTTGAACATTAAATCTTTTTATTTGCCTTTGCATATTGAGAAGGCGACATGCCATACTTTGCCGAGAAGCAGGAACTAAAATATTTTGGATCGGTGAATCCGCAGGCATACGCCACATCGGCAACCGTCACATTACCGGCCGCCAGCAGTTGTCCGGCATAACTCAGACGGTACTGTTTCACGAATTCAGAAGGCGAGCTAGCAGCAACCGCCTTAAACTTACGGAACAACTGCACACGGCTGATAGCCATTTCCGAAGCGAACACATCGGCGGTGAATTCCGAATCATCGACATGTGCCTTCACGACTTGGATTGCTTTTTCCAAGAATTCCGCCTCTGGCGACGAAGAGGAAACTCCGTCTGCACTAATCGAGAACATCTGTTCACTGAAATACTTCATTTGCAAATCCTTATTGTGCAACACTGTCTTAACTTTAGCAATAAGGATATCACGATGGAAAGGTTTCAAGATGTAGTCGTCGGCACCAGCGGTCAAGCTTTCTATATGTGTAACATCAGAATCACTTGCGGTAAGCAACAGCACAGGAATGTGCCGTGTCAGGCTGTCAGACTTTATATGTTCGCAGAACTCTTTTCCATTCATCCGCGGCATCATCAAATCAGAGATGATAATGTCAGGCAAAGTCTTGCGTGCGACTTGCAGCCCTTCTTCTCCGTTCGAAGCAGTCTCCACCACAAACTCGCCTTGGAAGATGGCAGTAAGATAATCAAGCAGATTGGCATCGTCATCGACAAAGAGAATCGATTTTTTATCAGACACTTCGTTAGGGGTCTCAGCAACCGCATCAGCATCGTTTTTGTCATCATTATTGGCAAAATGCTCGGAAGACTTCTCCAATTTACTCTTCGGCAGAGCGAGGGTGAAAATACTACCCAAGCCAACGGTACTGTCAACATCGAGGCTTCCTTTGCACCGGGTGGCAAAATCGTAACAGATGCGCAAACCCAACCCGGAACCCTCCTCGCCAGCAGTGCCGTTGGTAGATGCCACAGCGCCAACTTTAGAGTCGGCAAACAAGGTGGGGAGCAAATCGGGAGCAATGCCCGTTCCATGATCTTTCACCTTCAGCAACACCTGGCTGTCATTCTCGGTTATCGACACTTCTACCTGACCGTTAGCATAGGAAAATTTGATAGCATTAGCCAACAAGTTGCGCACTATAGTTGCCACCATACGTTCGTCGGCAACGGCAGCGTGCGTCGAGTTGTCTGTAACATCAAATACAACCCCCTTCTGCCGGGCGACATCCTGCAACAATGCTATTGCACCCTTCACAGCAAAAGCAAGGAACACCTCTGTTGGAGAGAAAACGATGCTGCTCGACTGCAAACGGGCCCATTGGAGCAGGTTTTCCATCTGCCCCTGAAGGACGTTGGCCGCATTGCTGACGGTGTCAATCTGTTTGGTTAGCACAGGCGATTGTTCCACCTCTTTATTCGATTGCAATACCCCCAACATACCAGTGATGACCGACAACGGGTTTCGTAAATCGTGTGCCATTACAGATATAATTTTATCTTTAGTTGACAACGCACTGTCTAATTCGGCATTCTTCGACTCAATTTTCTTGTTCTGGTTAAGTATTTCCTCATTGCGTTCGGCAATTTGCCGGGTTCGGTTTTCCACTTGCTGCTCCAGAACCAGTTGCTGTTTCTTTAAAAAACGTATCCGGTACGATACGAACAAGAACACAACACCAGAGACAATTAGCAACAACAAGGTACGGAACCACCACGTATTCCACCACGCAGGCCGTACAATCAAAACCAAAGGCTTGGTAAGCGTACCCAACAAGTGACTACCGGCCATTGCCTTCACTTCCAGTTTATAGGTTCCTGCCGGAAGACTGGAAAAGGAAGCCGAGTGACCATCTGCCTTGACCCACGATTTAGACAAACCTGTCAGACGGTAGTAAAACTCTATTTGGTCCGGGCCTGAATAGTTAGGGCACACAAATGAGAAAGAGAAAAGGTTTTGTTCATGCGACAATTCCAACTTTCCGCATAACGAGATGTCCTCGGTAAGGATATCAGACTCGCCAGGTTTCTGCACCTCGCCAAACAGCGAGAAAGAAGATAAAACCACCGATTTTTCAACAGGAGGCAGTATATCGTTGGTTTGCACGGCCAAGAAACCAGACGAAGAGCCCGCATAGAGCATGCCGTCGGGACAAACAGTCAACGAACGCGGATGGAAGACATCGATGCCTAACTGGCTTGAGATATCAAAATTTCTAATATCCTCCGTCTCAAGGTCAATGCAATAAAGGTGATTAGAACTGGTTATCCACAAGTAGCCTTTATGGTCAACTGCCAATGCCTTTAAGCCGATAGGCAATCCGTAACGCTGGGAAAAAAACGCTATAGAGTCAGTCTGAGTGTCAAGACAGCACAAACCGTGTGTCTTGTTTAAAAACCAGACCCTTTTCTTCATGTCTTCAACCGCCATGATGTCGTCGTTACTGTTAGCCTCGGGCACAAAGTATTTCCGCAAATTCACCCCATTCCAGACACAAAGTCCGTTACTGGTCGAAATCCACAGGTTGCCGTTACGGCCGACAAACAAATGGTGCGGATAATGGGGCATAGAAGAGAAGGCAGCCGAATTAGGGAAACCTCTGCCCAGAATACGGCCATTATTATTCAGAAACAGTACCCCATATTGGTCTATAGCCACCCACATACCAGAATCGGTTGGCAACACATCTTGCAGCTTGAACGACGGCAACCTGTTGTTGAAAACAGGTTTAAGGCTATTTGCCTCGGTTTTAAATATGCCACTCCCCCACGATGCGATGTACGCCTCATTACCAGATTCGGTCTTCCTGATGGAGGCTGCACACAAATCTTTGTTGTTTGTAAATGCCTGTTGTAAAGAATAGTTTTTTTCTGCGTCGAACGTAAAGATGCCGCCACCATCAGAAGCCACTAAAAGCGGCTTTCCCTGCCGGTACAGAAAAGAGGAAACCGGAGAGCCGTCTGACAACCGGTGGTAAGTGAACACCTGGTGGCTCGCCGAAGACTTGTAAAACCAATAGCGGTAGGTTCCAACCCAAATGTTGTTTGACGCATCGCAAAGGATTGAGCTGACAGTAAGGTGGTTGTCGTTCACCCCTTCAGGAAAGATAAGCCGCGACGGAACAAACGACATGGTGTTAAGGTTATAAATAGTAAGGTTACCATTCAAGTTGCCGACCCACACATTTCCCTTTTCGTCTTCGGCAAACGAGCAGATACAGTTGCTGGAGAACAAAGCTCCATCTTTCTTGGCCAGATAGTGTTTGACCACTTTCCGGTCTTGGTTGAGAATGTATAGGCCGTTATTTAGCGAGCCCAAGAACATTTTTCCGGTCGAAGTCTTGAATACCCGGAAAAGGTCGTTTGAAAGTCCGCCTACTTTTTCCGCTTTACCCGTTTTTTTATCAATGACCGTCAGCCCCTTTGTTTCAGAAGTGACCCACAATTCAGTATCAGTTACCGCAAACCGGATTCCCCAATCACCCCTGAAGGCTTCCACCTTTTTTGTTTCGGGGTAAAAATGGTAGATGGCATCGTAACTTAACAACCACAAGGTATGGTCGACATCCTCCTCCAAATCAATAATGGCCACTTCGCCAGAATCGACCGGGACATAATGGCAGACATAAGTGCGCGGGTCAAACAAGGCCAGTCCTGTGCTGGTTCCTACCCAAAAGTTTTTCCGACTATCGATGAGTACTTTCTTACAGCCATTGTTCGGCAGAGACAGCGTGTCGCCCTGACGATGCTCGATTCGGAGGTATGAAAAACCGTCGTAACGGACCAGTCCCTCATCGGTCGATATCCAAATGTAACCTAAATCATCGGCAGCAATATGGGTAATTTCACTCTTGTAATTACTTGGCATAAAAAAGAACTGCCTTTTATAAGTGGCAGAAGTCTGCATAATGCCAAGCAATGCAAAAATGACAATATAGATAAAGCGTAATGACATATAAAATACACGGCATTAAAAAAAGCCGTTCAAGTGTGCGTTAAAATATAATATGATAAGTAGTTTCTGGCAAATATATGGAGATTTTGAGGAAAATTGTCCTGTTTTTGACATATAAAGCGTTTTTTTCAGTAAAAACTTGAAAAAAACGAGTTTTTATCCAACTTTTGCACAAAATTTGAAGACATTTCAGTTAGAAAGCTTAAAACTGAACAGACATGAAAATAAAACAATTTATCACAGTCCTTGCAACCATACTCATTTTGGTGGGTTGCACCAGCGAGAAAGACCAATACATGAACGACTGGCGGCAACTGATAAAAACCGTAGAGACCGATAAAAAACTTTCGGGAAAAGAATTGAAAAACGCAAGTGATAAATATGAGCAACTGAACGGAAAGCTCACCCAATACTACAACCAGCTGACTCCGGAAGAACGCAAAGAGATTGGTCGGATGGAGGCACGCTACCTCAAAGCATACGCCTCGCAAACCACTAACGACATCGTGAAAGGACTTCAGGGACTGATTGATGTCGCCGACGGCTTTATGAAAGAGTTCACCTCTACCGACGGGAAAGAGGCTATCGACAACATTATCGGCCAATTCGACACCACGGGTTTGAACCAGATTGCGAAAACCCTGGGTGAGGGAGGAAAGCAGATTGGCAACATGTTGAGCAAGATCGACACCACACAAGTCAATAACATTGTAACCGGGTTGGCGGCTATGGGTGCCGCGCTGACAGGAAACACCCTGACCAACGAAGACGTCGAACAGTTAAAGAAAAACATCAGCAAAGAGAACATCGAACAACTAAAGAACAGCATTACCAAAGAAGACATCGAAGCCCTGAAACAATGTATAACGGCTGAAGACATAAAAAAACTGAAGGAGAGTTTGTCGGCCGAGGAAATCCAACGCTTGAAAAATGCGTTCCAATCAATAAACGATTAACAAATAAACAAAAATATACAGTTTAAGAAGATGAAAAAAGAATTATTATTCGCATTTGCACTGCTCTCGCTGTCTGCAAATGCCGTAGACCTGAACAACAAGGCTGTGTTCAACGCGCCAATGAAGACCATAGACGCCTGCATTGCCAGCAAACTGAACCAACGCACCAGCATGAACGATGCCGAATTTAACGCCGACTTCTACAAACAGCTGGGTATTGAGATTCCGACCAACCGCGATGAACAGAGCCGCTTGGGCAAAGCCATCACCAACGTAGCCAAGTTGCAAAAAGGAGACTTGGTCTTCTTCCGCACTGCAGAATCGTCTGTTCTGGCCATTTCGGGTATTGTACAGACCACAACCGGCAAAGACTTCACCATTCTATACTGCAAGGAAGGCGAGGTGAAAGTCGGCAATTCGGAATACGGAGAGTTTAGGGGAAATTTTGTACAGGGCGTACACATTACTACCGACAAAGACCTTCAGAAAGCCAGTGCTGCCTATGTCGCACTCCAGAAGAAGTCAGCGAGTGCCGATAAAGATGTTGCCAAACAAGAGGGAAGCCTAAAGAAACAGGCCGCCAATGTGACAAAAGCCGAAAGCAAGGTGAAGGACCAAGAGGCTAAGGTTACCAGCGCAGAAAACAAGTTGAAAGACGCCACCAACAACCTCCAATCGTTGGAAGAAGATGCTGCACGACTGAAAGCGGAAGCCGACGGCTACGCACAACAGATCCAAGAAGCTAACGCCAACGCACAAACTGCCGTTGCGACTGGCAAGAGCGGCAGCTATGAGAAACAGAGCAAAACCGTTGCCAAGTTGTTGGAAAAGCAGTCGAAAGCGAACGAAAAGGCCACCAAGACTCTAGAAAAGATTGCAAAAGCCAAAGCTCAAGTTTCAAAAGCCCAAGAGGGCGTTAACAAGGCTAAAGCCGCAATCAACAAGGCTCAGAACGCCGTCGACAAGGAAAAAGGAAACCTGCAGAAGGTACAAAACAACTTAGAGAAGGCCAAACAGAAAGCTGAGTCGCTGAAGAAGCAGCTGGAGTAAGGTTACTAACACGCAACAAATAAAAACGGCTGGCGCACAAACGCCAGCCGTTTCTTGTATTATAAGAGGACTATAATCTGTTATTCCGTCGTTGCAGAACAACAGGTTGTCTACCTAGTCGCCAACCAGACACACGTTACAATCCCACTGCCGAAACTGTCGTAGCGGTTTTTATGAAATTCACCGTTTCACAAACCGCTCTATCTTGCAGGAGTTTTTCTTGGTCATCTCGTCGTAGTTGATGCCCACGAACAGCAGGTTGTAGACCAATAGTTGGCCATCTTTTTGCACTCGATGGACGAAACCACCGATTTCGGATTCAACAGACTCACCTCGTCGCTGAGGTCGTAACCGTCGTACCTGCGCTCCATTTCGTTAAGCGGCATTCCGTAAGTTTCACAGAGGTAGAACACCTCTTTTTTTGTAAAACACTACAAGTTTAACGATTAAGCGGTAACATTGCAAACTGGGGGAAGGAGCGGTATAGAGTCTAAGTATGTCAGATAAACCGAAGGGCCGCAAGAAATCCGCCACACCATATTTACTGGCATTGCGGATTATATTGGTATGTATTTTTCTAGTTTAGCAGACACCAATAACATCAATTACAACTCCGTCAGAAGAAACCCCATATAGAAGGGCAAGGTCAACAACGCACCTTCTCTTCCGACATTGTAATCACCAAATTTCAGAGCGTCATACACATGGTACTTTTCGGGGTGCTTCAGCAGTGTGGACATGGACTTCGCATTGCCTGTCCGAGACTTGCATTCCAAAGGCACACACTTCCCTTTATAGCGAATCACAAAATCGATTTCAATTCCGTCTGTTTTATGGTAATAATATAGTTTGCGCCCCATCTTGCAGAGAAAATCAGCCATCACATTCTCGTAAATGGCACCCTTGTAGCTGAGCAGATTTCCCCGCAAAACGTCTGATTGAGTTCCAGCATCCAACATACTGACAAACAAGCCTGTGTCGGTCATATACACCTTGAACGAGTCATGCAATGCATTACCGCTCAACGGCAACTCTGTTGTCGTCAAGTTATAACAACGCTGGATGATTCCCGCATCCTCAATCCATTGCAGGCAGCCAATATATTCTTTGCTTCGTCCACCTTTCCGCACCGTAGCAAACGAGAACTTTTTATTATCCTTGCTTAACTGACGAGGAATCGACTCAAAACATTCACGAATCCTATTTTTATCCCCTGGATTGGCATACTTCACCATGTCGGACTTATACTCTTCCACGATACTCCGCTGAACCGCAACGACTTGATTGATGTCCCGAGTGTTTAAGAAGGTACGAACAGCCGCAGGCATTCCACCTACCACAATATACTCCAACAGAAGCTGACGCATCCGATTGTGGATCGCTTGGGGTACAGGAGTCTCCTCCGCCAACATCTTTCTCAACAGGTCAAAGACAGGGTTCTGCAAGTCATTCGCCCAAAGCCACTCCTCAAAATCCATCGGATACATGTCCACAATCGTTTCGAACCCGACCGGAATTGACGTTTCCGCATCCGATGACCTATATCCGCTCACGCCAAGCAATGAACCTGTACATATAACATCATACCTGCCATCCAACTTGAAAAACTTCAATGAAGCACGGGCTTGCGGACAATCTTGTATCTCGTCCAACACCAGACAAGTCTTCCCTGCTTCAAAACGAGCTGTTGGAACAGCGGCAGAAATCGCAACGGTCAAATAGTCAACCTGCAAAGAGCCATCAAACAATTCGCACAAATCCTTCTGCTCATGGAAGTCAATGTAGACAACATTTTTATAGTTTTTACGGGCAAACGACAGCACCGAGCTCGTCTTTCCACACTGACGACACCCCTTAATGACCAAAGGGTTCCTATCTGGCGTATTTTTCCATTTCGAAAATAAACTATCTATCTTTCTCTTATACATGCGATTATAGTTATATTACAATGCAAATATACACTTTTTCGGGCGACTTTTCATTATATCAACACACTTTTTCGGGCGAGTTTTGTCAATCGTCACACACTTTTTCGGGCGAGTTTCTCTCTCCACATAGAGGTCTTTGATGTCAGCTGTGCCAATCCAAAGCGTGTGCTTCACGGATTGAATTCGTGAAAGGACTTCGGTGTAGTGGGCGGTGTTGGGGATGAAATGGAGCATGATGGATTACAAGTTCTTTTTTCCCTTTGCTAATTTTTCTATGAATTCATAATATTCTGTTAATTTAGAAATGATTTCAGATTCGTTTTCTCCATCAAAAGGAATGGGTGGCATATGGTAATATACACGTCCGTTGGGAGCTTTTTCGTCCAGAATATAGCCATCTGTCTCAGTTATAGGGTACTTTTCAAGAATTTCCTTTTTGTAGTTTTCCCAACATTCTTGAGGTGAATAATTCGAAACACGCCATGTTGTTATGTATATTTTAAATATACCTGTTGGATTGTCTTTCGTTGCTTTAAATTCCGACTCTATACCTATTCTAGTCTTAGTATCATCATTAAATGAGACACCCAAGTCCAATCCATTGTATACCCACCACTTGTTCTCATTATTTTCACTTTTTCTCAATCCAGTCAATAATTTTGAGATTTGCTTCTCTTGTGGTAAATATTCCTTATTTATCTTATTTACTACATCCTCGTATAATTTATATACCTCATCAAATTCATCCAATTTGTTATTAGAATAATATTTCCAGATTTGATTATTATTATTTTGTGGTAAAATATCTACATCCATTAAATGCATTAATAGTGTGTTGCCAATATTTTTATGGGATTCATATTCTGCTTGACAATAAAATCGTCCATCATCACCTATTCCAACGACGATTCCCTCCCCATCAATATTTATGGTCACATCTAACCAATATTCTGGATGTTTACAGGGACTTAATAATGGATAATTCGACTTGACTTGATTCCTGTATTTTTCAAAAAAATTGTCTCTGATTTTTTCTTTTAGTGATTTCATTTGAGTTAATATATCCTCAAAATTCTTAATGTTTTCGTCGAGAACTTTTTCTTTTTCTATTTCACTGCTTTTCTCATCAATCTTCAAATGTTCAATTAAAATTTTTTCTAATTCCATATTTATATTTTTTTGATTGTTTCTTAATAGAAAAAAGCCTTCCAAATAATCAACATATTGTACTAGTGCAGTATACAAATACACATCTTTTTGCTTCACATTCGGAATCACATCAGATTTTAACCATGGAAGTACATGCTCCTTGAAAGATAAATTTATATATCTGTTTTCAAAGGCATCTTTATATGTTCCCCAACTTTGGATTTCCGGTTCTTTTGATTCTGCCGGCAAATAAACAATGTAAATTTGTTCTTCTTTATACCCCTTATTCTTAGTCTTTTCTATGTAGCGTGAAATTTGTGCGTCTTGATCAACTGCTCCACATGCTTTGTTTTCGAATATTATAGCATAATCTTTATCTTTAATCCACAAATCAATACGTTCTGTTTCGTGAGTTATTTCTGGTCTTTGTATATCAATATTTTTGAAGGAATCTTTTCTACATTTAGAGGATATATAATCTAACAATGATTGTAAAATTTCATATTCACCTCTTTGATTCCTAAATTCCAAAAATTTCAACAAAATTCGACTATGTGCATTTTCGTTTATGTGCAATTCGTCAATTATATTGACGTAATATGGTATTTTCAATAGTTCTCGTGTGCGGATTTTTGAAAATTCATCCACTAACTCTAGAAGTTTTTTACATTCATTTGAAACTTCCGAACATATTTTATTATATAAATCTAAAGACGATTCTTGCATAATACTAGATTTATTGTAAAGTTAGTTCTATGATTAATACAACTAGCCGTTGGTTGATTTAAATTTATAATAAAAAATTTTGATATCGGGTTTTCTACCTAAACAAAATCATATCTTCTAAAGCCTATTCTCGGAGATGTAGTAATACAAGCGACAATTAATCTGTCAAAAACACCATCTTCATATCTTCTTCGATTGAACTTGTAGCAGAACTCGTCGAGATATCTTTGCAAGTTCAAACTTGTCACTTTTTCGTGTATGCCGGCAATGCTCTCCTTGCATCTTTTCGCCACAAGGTGAACTCAAGGGAGTTTGCTCGTGACGATCGCGTGCACCCCATACCTGCTCTCACTATAGGCCTCGTGCCGGGCAAACATCTTGGCAAATTGAGAATGTGACACATGGGCGTCTGTCACTACGCATGCATTATGGGAGATTCCTTCCGCAGCGCAATTCTCGACTTCTTCCGCATGCAAACCGCTTACGACTTTCATCTTTATGTAATTCATCGCCTTTAAAACTTTAGAGCCTCTGTTTTTTGATTCGTAAAGTCGTCTCTCGTCTTCGGTAGGAGTCCTAACCCCCGCCATCACAACGACTTTCGCCTTCGCTTGCGAGCCCGCTCCACGTTTCAATTCCTCGTCAGCTGACACAGCTACGTCAAAAAACATCTCGTCCAACTCAACCTCATCGTCCAATTTGTACAACCCTTCGCGCTGCCCCATTGCGTCACGCAGCTTGTGCATCAGGTCGTGCGCCGTCTCGTACGACTTAATCCCTAGCTGGCGCTGGAGCTCGCAGGCAGACATCGATTGTTTCGTCGCCGTCATAAGATGGATGGCCAGATACCATGTCCTTATAGGCAAGTTGCTGTTTTCCATGATGGTGCCTTTTTTAAGGCTCATCCTGTAGTGGCATTTCTTGCACTCGTACATCGCCTTGTCGCCCTTCCAATAGAATTCAGTACAGCCGCAATGAGGGCATTCTTTGACTTGCAAATCACGTCTTTGTTTCAAATCAGCCACACATGCAGCTTCATCCTTATATTTATCTGAAAATTCTATGATATTCATCGTCTGTCCTTGTTTATTCTATTTCTCCAAATTAATGAAAATTAGCGATATAAACAATAGTTTAGGTATTATTCACGATATCTAATTGAATAATATCTATTGCAAAATAAAATGGTTTTGCAAGGTAGTCTTAGATTCTAATAATAAAAGAATAATGCAGCTATTTTTTTGACAAAGATAATATGGAGATAATTCACTTTGGAGTAAAAATAATGGTTTGTGATAAAAAGTGTGAAAATATTGCAAAAA
>DGTD01000100.1:17919-164001 GCA_002396385.1 Bacteroidales bacterium UBA4345 | reverse complement strand
TTTTATTTTTTAGCGGACAGCAATAGTTTTTTATGTGCTAAAACGCAACAGTTGACGTTCTATGTGAAATGATTTGACCTCCAGAATCCGACTTTAAGCCATCCTTTTTTTTGTGTGAGATTAGTGTTCGTTATGTTCTCCTGAGTGTTCTTATTTGCTTGGGTCTGGTGTCGGATTGTCGTGACAAAAAGTGTGTGGACGAATTTAAAATATGGTGGTTTCGTAATTCTTTGCATATTTCCTTTTGTGCTGATTTGTCCCAATTAACCGAGCTTTTGTTTTGTCAAATTGTATTTATGGCCTTCCGTGCGATGTTTATATTTTGTCATACCATAGGTCTTATAAATTTTGGCGTTTAGTGTTATAATTTGTATTTTTGTATTAATTAAACTCAAGAATAAATTTCGGTTGAAGTCCTAGAATCTTGACTCAGTAGTTATCCTATTTATTGTTAAGCTATGCGTGTCCTAATTAGCATATTGTTAGTTATGTTGTCTTTCTCTACTGCTTTCGCAGGAGGGGGGGAAACCTATAAGCATACTTCGACAATTGGAACCGAGAATGGCGAACGCCTTGAAATGGTTATGGTTCGCGGTCGTAATTCCAAAGGCTCAAACGGTATGGTTATACTTGTTTGTGGCATAAAGGATAACCATAACTATAGGGCATTTATTGAATTTCGCACCCGTAAAGGAAATAATTTGTTGGCGCAGCCAATTACACCGCGCGGTGGCAATAACATCGACAGACATAAGAATATCGTCTTTTTCGAGTGTTATATCAAAGAAGACGAGCTTGACATCATTAAGTACGATTATGTTGAAAAAATTATTGTCGGTGGAGTATATTTCGATATAACTGAGTCGGGCAACAAAAAATTACATGCAGTTATTGATAAGATGGACGGTAAGTAAATTCGTGATATGAAAAAGAAACGGCTGGACTCTACAGATTCCAGCCGTTTCTTTTTATTTGTGAGTAGGGCTAAACCGAAACCTTGCCACTTATGTGTGGCCACGGATCGTATTCTTCTAATTGGAAATCTTCGTACTTAAAGTCAAATATGTTTTTAACGTCCGGATTAATAACCATTTTAGGAAGTTTGCGGGGTGTTCGCTCCAATTGGGTGTGCACCTGTTCCATATGGTTCAGGTAGATGTGTGTGTCGCCTGTTGTGTGGACAAATTCACCTGCTTTCAAACCCGTTACTTGCGCCACCATCATCAACAACAATGCATACGAGGCTATATTGAACGGTACGCCTAAAAATACGTCAGCGCTTCTCTGATAGAGTTGAAGACTCAGTTTGCCGTCTGCCACATAGAATTGGAAGAGTAGGTGGCAGGGGGGAAGTTTCATTTTGTCGACATCTGCCACATTCCAAGCACTTACAATAAGACGGCGCGAATTCGGGTTGTTCTTGATATCGTTGATCAAATTGGTGATTTGGTCGATGTGCCCTCCGTCGTAATCTGGCCACGAGCGCCATTGGTAGCCGTAGATAGGGCCTAGCTCCCCATTCTCGTCTGCCCATTCATTCCAAATGCGCACTCCGTTGTCTTGGAGGTATTTTACGTTGGTGTCGCCCTGTAAGAACCAGAGAAGTTCGTAAATGATGGATTTGAGGTGTAGTTTCTTTGTCGTTAGTAGTGGAAATCCGTCTGCCAGGTTAAAGCGCATCTGGTGGCCGAAAATGCTTTTGGTCCCTGTCCCTGTTCGGTCTCCTTTTTCGACACCTTCGTCAAGTATTCGTTGAAGTAAATCTAAATATTGTTTCATGTTCCGTTCTTTTTATGCTTCGTGCCAATCGCCGTTGCTCTTTATCAATTCAATTAGTTTTTCCACGGCCTCTTCTGCGGGTATCATCTTTTCTACACATTCCTGTCCTTTATATAGGTTGACTTTACCCATTCCCGAACCTACGTATCCGTAGTCGGCGTCTGCCATTTCTCCCGGTCCGTTCACTATACAACCCATAATACCGATTTTCAGGTTCTTTAAATGGCTTGTTTTTGCTTTGATTTGTGCTATGGTGCTCTGCATGTCGTAAAGCGTCCTTCCACAACTTGGACAAGAAATATATTCGGTCTTGCTCATGCGGCTTCGCGATGCCTGAAGGATGGCGAACGCACCTGAAGTGACATCGGCTGTTGGCAGATTGGCGTCCTCAAGCCATAGTCCGTCTGCTATGCCGTCAATAAAGAAAGAACCCATATCGGCACCGCATTTAATCTGGAATGTGCCTTTTTCGGTGTCGTTATAGGTTTGTTTCAAGACGACGGGGTTTTCCTTCCCTTTGCATAACAAGGCGTGAACAAAGGCTCTTTGTTCGCCTACGGAATTAATGTGTCCGCTTTCTACTATGAATACGCATTTGTTGTCGGCGGCTGCCAGTGTTTCCTCTATTGCCGGGTAGTTGGTCAGCACAAACTTTATGTTTGCTTTGCAACCTTTAATCTTGCTGTAGTCTTTACTGGTGAAGAGGGGATACAGGTTGGTGTAGTCTTGCCAAAGGCTGTAGTCGACAATCGTTGGCAGCACGATGTGGCTTGGCAGCGATTCGGCAAATACATAATCGGGTTTCAAAAAACCTTCCGAACTGTTGGCTATAACGATGGGAACGTTGTTCCCTCCTATATTTCCTATCTTTGTGCTTTTCCTGCGGCTGTAGCTGTATGGATTGACTTTCCCGCTGTCGGTCCCGTCAATGACTTTGTGCCCGCACCTGCGCGATACGTAGTCGGCTAGTGCTTTGGCAACTGGAATTTCTTTTTCTGGGTCTTCGCTTAATGATACACGGATGGTGTCGCCGATTCCGTCACATAGAAGAGCCCCTATACCCACAGCACTCTTTATGCGTCCGTCTTCGCCGTCGCCTGCTTCGGTTACCCCAATGTGTAGAGGAAAGTCCATTCCCTCTTCGGCCATTGTGGCGACTAACAGACGTACGGTTTCTACCATGATGACGGTGTTCGAGGCTTTAATTGAGATGACCACGTTGCTGAACCCCTCGCTCTGGCAGATGCGCAGGAACTCCATACACGATTCTACCATGCCTTCCTGGGTGTCGCCGTATCGGCTGAGTATGCGGTCGCTTAAAGAGCCATGGTTAACCCCAATCCTTATAGCGGTTTTGTTGGCTTTGCAGATGTTTAGAAAAGGTACGAGGCGCTCTCTGATTTTTGCTATTTCTTGCTGGTATTCTTCATCGGTATACGAGAATCGTTTTTGGGTGTGTACGCTGTCAACGTAGTTCCCCGGATTGATGCGGACTTTCTCGACATGAAGGGCGGCCTCGTCTGCCGCTTTGGGGTTGAAGTGGATGTCGGCAACCAAAGGCTGTCGGAATCCGCGGCGTGTCAGTTCTTCCCTTATAGGCTGTAAGTTTTTCGCCTCTTTCACTCCCTGGGCTGTAAAGCGGACCAACTCACCACCTTCTTTTATTATGCGGATGCATTGTTCTACACTTCCATTCGTATCGTTTGTGTCGGTATTTGCCATCGACTGGATTCTGATGGGTTGGCTGCTGCCCATTGTCAGGTTGCCAATTTGAACGTTGTGCGCTGCACGGCGCTTGTAGTTGAACAGCGCGTTGCTGTCTCTGCCAGGTAAATAGTTCTTCATTTGTTTTACTTATTTTAGAACTGCTTTGTCGGTGGCTACTCGCTCAACCGCGTTTATGTCTTTAATCTTCAATATGTTCATACAGAGATTGTTCACGTCTTCAACGTCGCGGATGTAAACCGTGATGTTTGCGGTGAAAAGTCCTTCATCAGTGTCTAGGGTCACGCGGCTGATGTTGATTTTCAGCATGCTGGAGATGACGTCTATAATTTCTCGCAGAATGCCTATCCGGTCCATTCCTTTAATTTGAATGGTGGCGGGGAACGACAGCACGCGGTGGGTTTCCCACGAGGCTGATACAATCTGGCTACCGTAGTTCGATTTCAGTTTCATGGCCACCGGACATTGCCGTTTGTGTACAATGTAGACGCCGCCTTCGTCGAGGAAGCCCAGAATGTCGTCTCCCGGTATCGGACAGCAACATTCCGCAATGCGGTATTTAGGGCCGTTCCCGTCTTCGTTCTTGTTGTTCTCGGTTACCTTTAGTCCGTTATTAGATGTTTTTTGGTTTTGATCTTTTGCGTTAGGTTGTGGAGCATTATTGTTGCTAGTCAGCTTGCCGAAGGTTAAATCCCAGATCTTCACCCACCGGCTGCTCTTCTTGTCCTTAAACATGGTTTTGGTCAGTTCCTGCAAGTCGAGGCTGCCTTTCCCTATTTTGTACATCATCTCGTCCTTGTTCGGCTCGCCATAATGTTCAATAATACGGTTTATGGTGTCGTGGTCGTCAGGAATGTTGTACTTTTTCAGAAATTCGTGCAGTCTCTTAACTCCCATCGAAATTAGGTTATGGTATTCTTTGCGGAACATCTGCCTGATGCAGTTGCGCGCTTTCGCTGTCTGCACAATCTCTATCCAATCCGATTTCGGTTGTTGTCTTTTTGAAGTCAGAATCTCCACTTGGTCTCCACTCTGCAGAATGTAGGTGATAGGTACCAGTTTGTGGCTGACTTTAGCTCCGATACACTGCATACCCAGTTCGGTGTGGAGGTCGAAAGCAAGGTCAAGCACGGTCGAACCCTGAGGCATCGTTTTGATGTCGCCTTTTGGTGTGTAGACAAAGATTTCCGATGCGAAAAGGTTCATCTTGAAGGTGTCGAGGAAGTCGATGGCATTGCTGTCAGGATTCTCTAACTGCTCTTTTATGGTTTGTAGCCATTTCTCCAATTCCGAGTCGTCTTCCTCTCCAGTCTTGTACTTCCAGTGGGCGGCAAAACCTTTTTCAGCTATGTCGTCCATTCTGCGGCTTCTTATCTGAACTTCAATCCATTTGTTGTCTGGCCCCATCACGGTAAGGTGCAGGGCTTCGTATCCGTTCGCCTTAGGGGTGTTCACCCAATCGCGTATGCGGTCGGGTCGGGGCTTGAACAAGTCGGTTACTGCCGAGTAGATAGCCCAGCAGTTCTGTTTCTCCTCTTTAAGGTCGGGACATTCGAAAACAATCCTGATGGCCAGAATGTCGTATACCTCTTCAAATGGTATAGCCTTCTTTTCCATCTTTTTCCATATTGAGTAGATGGACTTGATGCGCGACTGGATGTCTGCCTTTATTCCCAGTTCCGCAAGTTTCTCCCTAATGGGACTCTTGATGTCAGAGAACAGTTTTTCACGTTCTTTGCTGGTGTCTTCCAGCTTTTTGTTGAGTTCGACGTATTTGTCGGGGTGCTCATATTTGAAACTCAGGTCTTCCAACTCCGTCTTTATGGCGTATAAACCCAAACGGTTGGCCAAAGGAGCGTAAATGTATTGTGTCTCACCTGTGATTTTCAACTGTTTGTGAGGAGGCATTGATCCAAGTGTCCGCATGTTGTGGAGGCGGTCTGCCATTTTAATTAGCACCACGCGGATGTCTTCGCTCATAGTCAGCAGCAGTTTCCTGAAATTTTCAGCCTGGGCTGATGCCTGCGCGCCGAATACGCCGCCCGAAATCTTGGTAAGTCCGTCTACTATAATCGCTATTTTGTCGTTGAATAGGTTTCTGATGTCTTCGACGCTTGTCTCGGTGTCTTCTACAACATCGTGGAGAAGGGCAGAACATATGGACGTGGAACCCAAACCGAGTTCTTCTGCAACGATTTGTGCAACCGCAATTGGGTGCATAATATATGGCTCGCCACTTCTGCGCCTTACGCCAGCATGCGCATGTTTAGCATAACGGTATGCTTTATCGATTATCTCGATGTGTTTGCGGTGGTTTGAATTGAGGTAAGTCTCTCTTAATTTAGCGTACGCCGCCTCGATCATTGCTTCTTCCTCGGGCGTGTTTTTGACTATTTCTTCCATAAGTTTTTGTCTTTGCTCAACCATTCGCAGCCTGTTGTCGCAACTTTTCCTATTTGTTTCCCCAACATTTGGCGCTTGTTGCTCAATTTTATACAATATTCGGCATTTTTGGTGAGAAAAACAAACAAAAAAGGCTCCATCACCTATTTACGCCCATTGTTGATAAAAAACATCCTTCTTTCTTTTTGCTTACAAATGCATTTTCTTACATTTGTGAAAATTAATGAGTCGAAAAGGGGTGTTTTAATCCACCCTGTGTTTTTCTTAACCCTTAAAGTTTAATGACTATGGCTGAAAAAACCAGATATTCTGATGAGGAATTGGCCGAATTCAAGGCTTTGATTCTTGAAAAACTCGAAAAGGCAAAAAGAGAATACGAGGCACTGCGTGCTAGTATGAATAATACCGACGGTAACGAAATTACTGATACGTCTCCTACTTTCAAGGCGCTTGAAGAGGGGCAGACAACTATGTCGAAAGAGGAAGACGGACGGTTGGCCCAGCGCCAGATGAAGTTCATACAACACCTGCAGGCTGCCTTGATTCGTATTGAAAACAAAACATATGGCATCTGTCGAGTTACGGGGAAACTTATCCCGAAGGAACGACTTCGTGCTGTACCTCATGCAACCCTTAGCATCGATGCTAAAAACAGTGGCGCTAAGTAAGCATAAACGAATTTTTGCTTTGGCTAATCCGGCAAGCTGGTTCGCTCTAGCTTGCCTTTTTGCCTTTCTCCCTATTCTAAATGGCTATCACTTTCAATTCTAAACAGAAAATTGCCCTCTTTGTGGCTCTTTTTATTATTGTTGCCGACCAACTCCTCAAATTTTGGACTCGTGTGAATCTTGCCGACGGGTCTGTAGTGGAAGTGGCCAGCTGGTTTAAATTGTGCTATGTGCAAAATCCGGGCGCAGCTTTCGGCATGACTTTTGGTCCAAAGATATTCCTGACTATTTTCCGGATTTTTGCGGTCGGGTGCTTGTTCTTCTGCTCGTGCCGGATTGCGAAAAGAACCGACTTCTCTTTAGCGTTCGTGGTCGCTTTCGTTATGATTGCGGCGGGTGCGACGGGAAACATTATCGATTGTGTTTTTTATGCCAAAGTTTTTGATGGTGGCGACTGGCTTGTCGGTAAAGTGGTAGATATGCTCTATTTCCCTCTTTTCCGTTTCTCGCTGCCAGACTGGATCCCTTTGCTGGGCGGACAGTCTTACCTCTTTTTCAGTCCGGTTTTCAATTTGGCCGATGCGGCTATTACGTGCGGTACCTTTTATATGATGTTTTTCCGGTTTAAAGAATTGACGAAATTTACCGATCTTTGTTCCGAAAAAATATCTCTTTTCTTCTCAATGTCGTCTAAGTATCGTGATGATGACGATAACTGTAAAGACGATGATATAGAGATTACTAAAAATGACGAAAATGTTGAAAAATAAGTTGTCTTTGATTGTGGCTTTTTTGGGGGCGGTCTCCCTTGCGTCGTGCAAACCCGATAAGGGGGAACCTCCTATCGGTAAACACGAGATGGCTATGCTGCTGGCCGACGTCCATATTGCCCAATCGTTGCTTAGCAACCAAACGACGGTTGCTGCCGACAAATTAGAGAAAGACCGTTATTACAAGTCGGTGCTCGACAAACACAATGTTACTGAGGCCGTTTTCGATTCTGCCGTAGCCTGGTATTCGCGTAATACGGGCGAATACAAACAGGTCTATTTGGAATTGATTGACACCTTGAATCACCGACGTGTCAGAATGTAGGCTCTGTACTTTTCCTATGTTGAAACGTTTTGCTGCTCACTGGCTTGTTGTTGATGCTGAAAATGCCATCCCTTGCGCTGTGGTCTCTATTGACGAGCGTGGTGTGGTGGCTGAAATCTTCCGGTTGGCCGATTTTACTTGCGAACCTTCGGGCACAACTTTTGTCGATGGCTTTATCGCTCCTTTCCTATCCGATACGACAAATGTGGCTCCTAAGGATTTAAAGGCCTTCCTTTTGGATTGTGCAGGCCGGTTAGACGCTTCAATAATCGTAGGCTCGTGTACACGGCTTTTCAATTATAGTGTCTCGCAAGAAGGTAAAATTGTCGTGACTCCGATCAACGATTTTATTACAATAAAATAATAGCATATAATTATGTTAAAACGCCGAACATTTTTTAGTCTTCTGGCTGTTTCTTTTTTGGTTAATACGGCTGCTTTTGCCGCCAGTTCCGATTCTTCCAGCGCTGCTAAGCCTAAAGAATCGCATGACTTTCAAATATCAAAAAGTCTCGATATCTTCAACTCTGTTTTTAAAGAGTTGGATTTGTTTTATGTCGACACTATTAAGCCTGAGGAAACGGTGAAATATGGCATTGATGCAATGCTTGCCACGACCGACCCTTATACTACTTATTTTCCGGAAAGTGAGATGAAGGACCTGAAGTTTATGACAACTGGTTCTTATGCGGGGGTTGGCGCTGTTATTTCAGCCAAGGAAAAGAAAATATATATTACCGAGATTTACGAGGAAAAACCTGCTTATAAGGCAGGACTGCGTGCTGGCGATGTGTTCGTTTCTGTCGGCGGAGTGGCTACCGATGGCAAAACCACTTCCGAAGTCAGTCAAATGCTTCGTGGCGAGCCTCTGACTACTGTGAAAGTGGTGGTGGAGCGTCCGGGTAAGGGCACGGTTAAAGCCGACGTCGTTCGTGAAAAAATCGTTATCGACCCTGTTGTTTATTATGGTATGCTCAACAACTCGGTTGGCTTTATCAATCTGACTCAGTTCACCGACCAATCTTTCTCGTCTTTCCATAATGCCTTTCTCGCTTTAAAGGCGAAGGGCATGAAATCGTTGGTGATTGATTTGCGTAATAATCCGGGCGGACTCCTTTCCGAGGCTACCCGCATCTTGAACATGTTCGTGCCTAAAGGCTCTAAACTGGTCTACACCAAGGGAAAGGACGATAAATGGAATACCAACTACAATGCGACGGAGGCTCCGGTCGATACGCTTATGCCGATCGCTGTGCTGGTTAATAGAAGTTCGGCTTCTGCTGCGGAAATTGTGTCGGGTACTCTGCAAGACCTCGACCGTGCTGTCGTCATCGGTGAACGTACCTATGGGAAGGGCCTTGTGCAAACTACCCGTGACCTTCCTTATGGAGGCTCGCTGAAAGTGACTATTTCTAAGTATTATATTCCTTCGGGTAGGTGCATTCAGGCTATCGATTATGCCAAACGCGATAAAGATGGTTATGTCGTACGTATCCCCGACAGCCTGACTCACGAGTTTAAAACACTGCATGGACGTATTGTCCGCGATGGTTGTGGCATTAGTCCTGATGTGTTTGTTAAAACTGAAAAGAACGCGTCTATTACCTATTACCTCTATTCGAAGAATGTGATTTTCGATTATGTGACTCGTTATGTGCAACTACACCGTTCTTTGGCTACTGAGGCTGATGTCAGACTTTCTGATGCTGACTATGCCGATTTCAAACGGTTTGTTAAAGAGTCTGGATTCTCTTATAAGACCAAATCCCAGGAAACGCTTGAGAAATTGAAGAAAATTGCGGAGGAAGATGGCTGCCTTGAACGGTCGAAGGCCGAGTTCGAAGCTTTGGCGGCCCGTATTAATCCTGACCTTGATGCTGATCTTGACGCCAATCGTGCCGATATCTCCAAATACATCTGTTATGAAATTGCACGACGCTACTTCTACCAGAAAGGCGTAGTTCAGGAACAGCTGAAAGACGACAAGGGTGTGAACAAGGCTTTGGAGATTCTGCAAGACCGAAATTCTTATAACGCATTGCTGACTAAGGCAAAAGTGGGGGATGAACCGGCCGAAAAGGAAGAGGATAAGTCTGAAGCCGACGACTTGACTGAAGAGGAGGGCGAGGCGGAATGAAAGCCATGATTTTCGCCGCCGGTATTGGCTCACGTCTGAAGCCGATTACCGACTCTCTACCTAAGGCGCTTGTTGAAATCGCGGGGAAAACTTTGCTTGAGAGGGTGGTCGAACGACTGAAAAATGCAGGTTGTGAACATATTGTGGTCAATGTGCATCATTTTGGCGGGCTGATTATCGATTTCTTGAAAGCCCACAATAACTTTGGTATCGATATCCGGGTTTCTGATGAAAGAGCCTGTTTGCTCGATACCGGGGGAGGTGTCCGTAAGGCTATTCCTTTGTTGGAAGGAGGGGAACCTGTCCTTATACACAATGTCGATATCTTGTCGAATGTCGACCTGACCAAACTTTACGACGACCATGTGCGTTCTGGCGCCGATGTCTCTCTTCTGGTTAGTGAACGCGAGACACAGCGCTATCTTCTGTTCAATGCGGCTGAAAATAACCGCTTGGTGGGTTGGACTAATATCGCGACTGGCGAAGTGAAATCGCCTTATAAAAACCTATCTCCCGACAAATACCACCGTCTGGCTTTTTCCGGCATCCATGTTATTTCGCCGAGGGTTTTTGATTTGATGTGTGGTTATCCCGAAAAGTTTCCTATAATGGATTTCTATTTGAAGGAAGCCGATAAGTTAAACATTGTCGGACGGGAATCTGCTGACCTGCAAATGGTGGATGTAGGCAAATTATACGCTATTGGGCAGGCGGAAAACTTTGTGAGGTCTCATCCCGAATAATGATTGAAAGAAAATTCTTCCTGTGTTTTATTCCGTTGTTGATAAAAATGTTGGTGTATTAGTGACGTTTAATCGGAATTTCTTGTTATATTTGGGGAAAAATAAAAATTTTAATGATATGAAGAAAATATTTACTGCTGCTTTACTCTTGTTGTCGGCTTCTTCTTTAATGGCCCAAAACAAGATTACATACAGGGTGAACGGCTTGAATGCAGGTGACGTTCGCGCTATGAAACAGATTGAATATCTGCCGCAAGGTAATGGCGGTGCTAACCAATATTGGAATTTTTCTGGCGCAAAGGAAATTAAAGGTATGACCATTGCCCAGGCTGAAAATGTGGCAACACCAATTGGAAATATCGACCTTTCTTCTCGTAACACGCTTCTTGCTGTTGATGAGGGTGGCGAAAAAACCACTTATTTCGAAATTACTAATACCGAAAAACGCTATTGGGGACTTTCGAATGGTGGCGTTAAAATTGAGTTCGCACAGCCTATTGTCGATATGAAGTTCCCTATGGCTTATCGTGATGTTATCACTGGCTCGATGAATGGTTCCTATATCACTGGCTCTACGGTTGAACCTATCACTGGTACATATACCTCTGAGGCCGATGCTTGGGGTACACTTGAGCTGCCTGATGGCAATGTTTACAACAACGTGTTGCGTGTGAAATTGGTTAAAAACTACCAGCAACAGGCTGGCTCGCTCACATATACCATTCAAACCACACGTTACCAATACTACGCTGAAGGCGTTCGTTACCCAGTTCTGATCGTTTTGGAAAACCATGTGGCTAGCGACTGCAATTGCACTTGTGGAAACTACACTACCGAGCAAGCTTATTATCTGCCGGGTGCCCAAGCAGAGTCTAAACAACTCCTCAATGGTAAGTCTGTTGCCGATAATAATGTCCACATCAACGTGTTCCCTAATCCGTTCCACGACTTTTTGAACGCTTCTGTCAGAATCAACAATGCTGCTGAGGCCAATATCGACGTCGTAGATGCTGCTGGACGCAAGATTAAGGATTTCGGTACATACAACCTGGTTGAAGGCGAGAACGCACTCAACCTTGAAACTGCCGACCTTGTGCCTGGTAACTACTTCATCCGTGTTGTTGTTGATGGCGTGAATTACGCTAAGGGCGTCTTTAAGAAATAATGAAATAAAATCCGATATGGAAGGGTGGCGGCATGCCACCCTTTTTTTGTCGTATTCTTTTTTTGCTTAAACGGCAAGACGGGGAGGGCGGTTATTGGCATTTAATATACAAATGTTCCCTTTTTGAAGTAAAAAGGCGCAAAAATATATCATTTAGTGTATGATGAATACTATTTTTCCGTATTTTTGCGTTTGCGACACCGGTATGGGTCATGTTGATGTTTATATCGTTTGCCGCACTAACTCAATTATTAGTTTTTAATTCAAATGGGTTTATTACAAGAGAAACTGGCAAAGTATACCGAACCTCAGCGTGTAAGAGCTTTAGGATTGTATCCTTATTTCCGTGAAATTTGCAGCGCGCAAGATAGCGAGGTGATAATGGATGGGAAGAAAGTCCTTATGTTCGGTTCTAATAGTTACATGGGCCTTACCAATCACCCTAAAATCAAGCAGGCTGCCATTGAGGCAACTGAAAAATATGGTACAGGTTGCGCTGGCTCTCGTTTCTTGAATGGTACTCTTGATATTCATATTGAGCTAGAAAAAAAGTTGGCTGAATATGTGGGTAAAGACGAGGCAATTTGTGTGTCGGCTGGCTTCAATGTTAACATGGGTGTTATTCCTAAGTTGGTGGGTCCGCACGACTATATTATCTACGATGAGCGTGACCATGCCTCTATTATAACTGGTGTTCAGTTGGCCATGACTCCTTCCAAAAATAAGCTGAAGTTCAAGCACAACGATATGGACAGTCTGGAGCAAAAGTTGCAGATGTGCGACCCTAAGGCTGTTAAAGTAATTGTTGTGGATGGTGTCTATAGTATGGAAGGCGATGTTGCCAAACTTCCTAAAATAGTAGAACTCGCAAAAAAATACGAGGCTGCCGTCTATGTCGACGAAGCCCATAGCTTGGGTGTCTTCGGTAATCAGGGACGTGGCGTTTGTGACCATTTTGGCCTGACTAAAGATGTTGACCTTATTATGGGTACTTTTTCAAAGTCGATGGCCTCTATTGGCGGTTTTTGTGCAGCCGACTCAAGCGTGATCAACTGGTTGAGGCATTCGGCTTATTCCTATATCTTCAGTGCCAGCATGACTCCTGCCGCTACTGCTGCTGCATTGGCTGCTTTAGAGATAATCAAGAGCGAGCCCGAACGCCAAACCCATCTCTGGGAAATTACACGTTATGCGATTGATGGTTTCCGTAACCTCGGTTTCGAAATAGGACCAACCGAAACGCCTATTATCCCATTGTATATTCGTGATAACGACAAAACTTATATGTTTACTAAAATGGCTTTTGATGAAGGTGTTTTCATCAATCCGGTCGTTTCCCCTGCTGTCCCGCCTGAAGATACGCTTATCCGTTTCTCTCTCATGGCTACCAACACGAAAGAACAGGTCGATTTTGCCCTTGACAAACTTGCCAAATGCGCGCGTCAGTTGGGTATAATTAAATAAGCATTGATATTCTTATATTATAAAAGAAGGCGGATTAAGAAATCCGCCTTCTTTGTTGTTATAGACTATTTGAATAAAAGTGCGAAAGAGGTTTTACTCACATGTTCATGTGCTTGTAGTCGTATAGTACCTTTTTCAAGAAAGTCGATGTGCTGTTCGATGTCCGCTTAATACCCAGTTTTTGCTCAACCAACGAGGCTGTCTTCTCACGGTGAACCTTGTAGTATTTATGATAGAGTACTTTGTTAATCGTTTCCACTTCTTTGATTGTTAGTTTTGTTGCTTCCGGATAACGAACTTTGTATTTGGGACTCAGATAGTTGAACTCTTCGTCCAGGTCTACCGGCTCTTGGCTGTTCTCTTTATCGCAGATGCATTGACATCCCGAGGCCATGTCGCCGAGGCGTTGCCCTTTGTTGCCGATTAGAATCAGACCTACCACCCAAAAGTCGATAGGGAATATAAGCCATCGCATGAAACATTGTAAAAATGTGGGAGGTACACATTCGTCGCTGATAATTCGTATGCCGAGTAACTTTTTACCTAAGGTGTAACCTTTTGTTATATATTCTAAAAATAGATCTACGAATGGTAGTGTGATAAATATAACATACTCGTAAACAGATCTTATTCCCCAAGGAATTCCTAAGAAACCCTCTATCTCAAATAGCATATAGCAGGCCAATCCGAGTGCGAGCCAGTCGATAATGACGGATCCGATACGTTGGACAAGCTCTGCTTTCCCGTAACTTAGCGTAACATATTCTCCTGTTAGAATGTTTATTTTTTCGTCGCTCATGTTGTATTTTTTTATATCTTTGTTTTGATAGCTTTTGTGTCATGTTGATACAAAGTTGCAAAAAAATAGTTGTATTGCAAAGCCAGGTTTCCTTAAACTATGTTTCAATGGAAAATCTGTATTTAATCAATTGAAGAATGAAAGAAGAGGCGTTTATACGTAATAATATAAAAAAATGGAAGCGTTTCCGCGATACGGGTTCGTTGAAGGCTGAGGAACTCGCTACGTCCTACCAAGAGGTCTTGTCCGATTTGGCTTTTGCGCAAACGCAATTCCCGAATTCTCGTGTTGTATACTTCCTCAATACGGTTGCTAAAGACCTGCACCAAAAGGTTTATGCACCCCGTGTGAACACGTTTCGGAAGTTTATACGTATGCTGACCGACGAGGTGCCGGCCATTGTGGCACAGGCTCGTTATGAATTGTTGCTGGCGTTGGTCATATTCGTTGCTTTCATTATTGCCGGGGTTATTTTTTCCCTGCGCGACGAGTCCTATATTTCTGAGGTGCTGGGTCCGGGTTATGTGGAAATGACTCTGGAAAACATTGCTGCTGGAAAACCTACCGATGTTTATAGTGGTGGCGATATGTTCGACTCCTTCCAGCGGATTATGCTGAATAATTTGTGGGTTACTTTTAAAATGTATGGAATGGGTGTCCTCCCTTTTGTCGGACCTCTGAAATTTCTCCATTCCAATGGTATTATGTTGGGGTGCTTCCAATCCATTTTCTTTTTGCACGGAGTCGGCTTCCAGTCTATGACTGCTATATGGATTCATGGGGCCTTCGAGATATCTTCGCTGGTTATTGCCGCAGGAGCGGCATTCCGTTTGAGTCGGGGTTGGGTATTCCCCGGGTCGTATCCGCGTTTGGTCGCTTTCCGTAAAACTGGAATGGAGTCTATAAAGATTCTGGCTTCAGTTCTTCCGTTGTTTGTCGTTGCCGCTTTTTTTGAAGGCTTTATTACTAGGCAGGTCCAATACCCGCTGGTGGTTAAATTATTACTCATCTTCGGGTCGTTCTCCTTTATAGTCTTCTATTATGTACTGATACCTTATAAGGTATACAAAAAACAAAAAATGTCTGTTACGCGATGAAGAATTATATACTTATCTTGTTCTCTGTTTTTCTTTCTCTCGTATTTTCGGCATGTGGTGGTGAAGAAAAACAGCAAGAGAAAACGAAGTTGGAAAAAATAACAGAGAAAGTAATCGATTATAGCCCTAAAACTAAATTTGAGAAATGGGAGCCTAAGGTGCGGAAGTCTAATGATCTTGAAGATTATATTGTCAATCTTTTCCAGATTATTGCCGATTGCTTCTCTTATATAGTTGTTGCTGTTATAATCTTTGCTCTTGTGTTCATCGTGGTTCGCTTAAAACCGCGTTTCTCTATGGGAAGTGCGGAGGAAGAAAAGGAGTCTGCCGAAATAGATTATAACTCTATCTATAATCACAATTATCGGAAAGAGGTCGACGATTTGGTGGCCAGGCACGACTATAAGGGTGCTATCAGGTTGCTCTACCTGTGTACCTTGCACAGTATGAATGAGTGTGGTGTCGTCAAATGGAATGAGGCTAAAACTCCTACTGAATACTACTACGAACTTAAGCGTGACAATTTGAAGTCTTGTTTCTTCCGTGTCACCTCTGTTTTTCTGAATGTGGTTTACGGCAATTCTCAAGCCGATGCCGATTTGTATGCACAGGTTGATGCTGATACCCGTGCTATTGTGAAATGTCTGACTCCTGTAATCAAATAGGCATATGCGTTTTTCCCCTATTTCTCTCAAGACTGGTGCGTTCCTGCTCTCCTTGCTCTCTCTAAGTGCCTGTATGCGCGATGTGAAGATTTTCGACCAAACTCTTGATTCCGATACCAAACAACCTTTTGGGAGCAACTTCTTCGTGGCTGTACTGAATGCTCAAAGCGATTCTCTGTGTAAGAAGCCTTATAAGCCTTATTCTAATAGTTTCTTTGAGTTATATGTTGGAAACGAGGCGGCTTTTTTTTCAAATACCCCGGTTGCTAAATATAGCAGCTCGTTCGGACGAACTAACGCCATTCTTTTGGAAGCTGACGATCTGGCTATTGACGATTCGCTGTTTAATCGCCTATATGACGGACGCAACACGCTTATTGCCAGTCAGTTCGAAAATATGGAGACGTTAGATGGACCTAAAGGTGAACCGATTGGACTGGTTGAAGGCGAATTCTTCTCTTCTTCTGAGTTCGTCAAGGTTATTAATTCTGGATCTTTCCCGATGGTGGAGGTCTGTGTTGACGGACTGGAGAAAAAAGTACGGGTACCTTCTTTTCTGTGCACACGAAGTTTCAATGAAAGAGCTCTCCCGTACTTGACCGATTTGTTGGAAAGGAACGGATTCATTTGTGGAGTGTCTGCTACTGCCGGTGGCAGGCCTATTGCGTTAAGGTGTGAGAATAGAAAGAATGGGGCGGTGATGAGTTTGGTAACGACTCCTCTGCTTTTTACAAATTTTGGCATCAGTTTCGACCATTGGTGTGCTGTTGATTTGGTGAATGCCTTAATGCGTTCTTCTGGCCTTTATTCTGCTGAGACGGGAAAATCTGATCGTCTGCAGCCTCTTGCTCTTCATTGTAATGGAAGTTATTCTTATACATTTTATAAGGGAGCGTATGAAAAGGAACCTGTGTTTAAGGATGTTATGGCTCCTAAGGAAACTAATCACAACTACATGGGAAACTTCTATGGCGATTTGGCAAAGTTTGTGCTTTTTGTGTTAGCTGCAGTGTTCTCGGTGTTCCTCTTCCGTCGTCGACGTCATTCCGTCCCTCTGTTCGATGGCTACCGAAACCGTACTGCCGATTATGTACGCCAGGTAGGAGTCCTTTACTACGCTGATGGCGATCTTGCCCTTGTCTTAAAAAATAAGGTGGTGTTCTTCTTTAGCGAAGTGGCCGACCGCTTGCATGTACAGTTGTCTGAAAATGAAAAGATTGCACCGAATGCGGCTTTCCTTGCCGCTGCCGTTGGGTGTCCGAATGCCGATATGAAGGGTTTCTTGATACAGGCGAATGCTGTTCTTGATGGTTTGGTGCGTGTTGATGATGCTATGCTGTCTGATATGAGTGACAGGATGAATTTGATTGTGGCAGCCTTGCGGGGTGAATTGGTGCACGACCAGTTGGTGGCGGTTTTTAAATAGAGTATAAAACGAAACAAATTTATTATATGGATACAAACAGTCTCGTTACAGAAAACGTTGCTGATACGTTCTCTCAGAACTTGTACAACGAAAAAATACAGCAGATTCGTGAAAAGATAGCAAGTGTGGTTGTCGGTCAGGAAATGAGTACCGACCTTGTTCTTACGGCGCTGCTTGCTAACGGCCATGTCTTGATTGAGGGCGTGCCGGGGGTGGCTAAAACTCTTATTGCCCGTTTGGTGTCGAAACTGGTTGATGCGGATTTCTCGCGCATTCAGTTTACGAGCGATATTATGCCGAGTGATGTGCTGGGTACCAATGTGTTCAATATGGGCACTAACCAGTTCGAGTTCCACCGTGGGCCTGCGTTTGGCGACATCATCCTGGTGGATGAAATCAACCGTGCTCCTGCCAAAACACAGTCGGCTTTGTTCGAAGTGATGGAGGAGCGGCAGGCTACCATCGATGGTACCCGTTATCCGATGGGCGATATCTATACCATTGTGGCTACGCAGAACCCTATTGAACAGGAGGGTACCTACCGTTTGCCAGAGGCGCAAATGGACCGCTTTATGTTTAAAGTGGTGGTGGGCTACCCGAGCCTCGATGGTGAAGTTCGTGTCCTGGCTGCCCACAACCGTTCCCAAGCCTTCTCGCGACTTGAAGACATCGCTCCTGTTGTCTCGAAACAAGAACTTCTTGATTTACGTCGTCTGGCATCGAATGTGTTTATCGATGAGAAAGCAATGCGCTATATTGCGACTATTGTCCAGTCGACACGTTCGCACAACTCTATTTATGTGGGTGCGTCGCCTCGTGCCAGCATTGCCTTGTTGCAGGCTTCTAAGGCGTTTGCTCTGTTGCATGGCCGTTCCTATGTGGCTCCAGACGATGTCAAGATTCTTGCTGTCCCTGTCTTGCAACACCGTATATCGCTTACAGCTGAAGCCGAAATGGATGGGATAACCGTTCAAAAGGTTATTACCGAAGTGGTGAATAGTGTAGAGGTTCCTAAATAAACCGGCTTATGTTTCTCACCCGTAGGCTTTTTATCTTTTTTGTCGCGACGGCTGTTGTCCTGTCGCTCGGCTACCTGTGGGCTTTTTTCTTTGTGGTTGGCTATGTGCTTGCGGCCGTCATGGTGTTGGCTGTTTGCTATAACTATATCTGGATTTATGCCCATAAGGGTAAAATAGAGGTCGTACGTGACAACCCCGAACGCCTTTCCATTGGCGACGACAATGTCGTGCAACTGAGGGTGCGTAACACCTACCATATCCCGGTTCATGCTATTGTCTACGACGAACCTCCCTACACTTTCCAAATTCGTGATATGAGATTGGAAGCCGACCTTGCGGCTGGCGATGAAACGGTGCTGTCGTATACGGTACGTCCCTTGCGTCGTGGTTTCTATTTTTTCCACAATGTGAACGCTTTTGTTTCGGTGTGGCCGTATTTGGTCTTACGCCGGTTCAAATCTGACCAGTTGTTTAAGTCGTCGGTCTATCCGTCTTTCTTTTTCTTGCGCAATTCGCAACTTTTGTCAGTCGAGAACCGTGAACGGCTCTGGGGATCGAAATTGGTGCGTCGTATGGGGCAGAGCAAGGAATTTGAGAAAATGCGAGAGTATGTCGAGGGCGACGACTACCGGTCTATAAACTGGAAGGCTACTGCGCGCCGTCACCGCCTTATGGTTAACGAAAATCAGGAAGAACAGTCGCAGACGGTTTATGCCGTTATCGATAAAGGACGGGGCATGCAACACACGTTTGCGGGCCTGTCGTTGCTCGACCATGCTATTAATTCGGCTCTTCAGTTGTCGTATTTCGCACTTTCGCATGCCGACAATGCGGGCATTATTTCTTTTGAAAAGTCGGTCGATACGTTTGTTGCCGCTACTCGTTATTCTTCTCAAATGAATAAACTGATGGCTGCATTATACGATGAGGTGACTTCTTTCCATCAGAGCGACTATTTCGCATTGTACGAGTTTTGTAAACGGAAAGTTCAGAAGCGAAGCCTGTTAGTGGTTTACACCACGTTCGACTCGCTTACGGCAATGCGCCGGCAATTACCTTATTTAAAGCGATTGTCTCTTTCTCATGTCGTTCTTGTTACTTTTTTTGTGGATAAAGATGTAGAACGGTTGGCAACGGAAAAAGCTACCGATACTTTGGGGTATGTGACTCAGATGGTGGCGCAAAAATTCAGTTTTGAACAAAAACTCATTGTTTCCGAACTGCGCCATTATGGTATTTATTCGCTACTGACATCGCCCGAGCACCTTTCTGCCAGCGTTATCAACCGTTATCTTGAATTTAAATCGCGACACGTGCTCTGATTTTTTGTCGAGCATTTGGTGCTGGCATGTCGTAAAGAAGATAGAATAATGTAAGGCGAAAGGCTATGTGTTTGTTAATGTGATAGTTCTGGTTGCGATATGTGTATAAAAAAGACAGGCGGTATAAGTCCACCTGTCTTTTTTGTTGTCTTTATTGTTGTTCTTTCAAATCGTTTTCATTTATTCTGCCAAGTACAACGATGACCGCCAGACAGAAAATAGTCAGATAGAACGATGAGTTGATTTTAGAGGTCAAGCCTTCGCTGTCGAAATGATACATAAGCAGGCATAACAATACGTCAATTGCCCATACATACAGCCTTATGGTACTCCATTTCAAGAAATTTGCCTGTCTTTCCGTTTGGCTTTGTTTTGTTTCAACAACATTTTTGTTGTAGAGCCAGTAAAGAAGTGGTATGTTGCCTATGGCAAATAGCAAGAGAATGCTCTTTAGCTCGTAGGGTGTCCCTTCTTCTGCCCACAATTGTGAAACGGGTGCGCATATAAAGCAGATGGTGGCAATGGTGAGCGATATGCTTGTTATCTTGTGAATCCGTTTAAGTTGTTTTACGCTGTTTTTAAATTGTTTTTCGTCCATTTGTTCTTTTGTTGTTATCTTGAAAATGGTATGCGGTTCAGCAACGAACTTCCCAATGTGACCTCGTCGGCATATTGCAGGCTGTCGCCTACAGCTACACCCCGGGCAAGAGTCGTAATCTTCACCCCTGTGCTAACCAGTTTTTTGTAGATGTAGAAACTGGTGGTGTCGCCCTCTATGGTGGCGCTCAGTGCAAGTATCACTTCGTTAATCCCTCCAGCCTTTACACGCTCTTCCAAACTGTCTATAGTAAGGTCGTTGGGACCGATTCCGTCCATGGGTGAAATTATACCTCCTAACACGTGGTAGCGTCCGTTATACTGCTGTGTGTTTTCAATGCTCATAACGTCTTGTATGTTTTCTACCACGCACAAGGTGTGTGCGTCCCGCCGTTGGTCGGCGCAGATGGCGCATGTCTCCGTGTCGCTTATGTTGTGGCACACTTTGCAGTAACCAATATTGTTCCGTGCGTTAATAATGCTGTTGCCGAGGCGTTCAACCTCGTCGTTAGGGCGTTTCAGCAGGTGCAGCATAATGCGTAGGGCGCTTTTTTTCCCAATGCCGGGCATGCGCGATATTTGGTCTACAGCGTCTTCAAGTAATGCCGATGTCAGTTTCTCCACGTTTTCTCTGTTTAGAAGACGTTATCGTCGTCTGGCTGGTTGTTGCCGTTGTTAGAGTCATCGGGGCGTTGGTAGCGTCGTTGATTGTTTCCGTTTGTCCCGACCCCTCCGTTTTGCTGTCGTTGTACGCGCTCTAATTGTTGTTGCGCCTTCTCTAACCGCTCTTTTGCCTGCTGCAGTTCTCTGACTGCATCTTCCATTGTTACCTCTTGTTGCTGCGGCTCGGAGTTTTTGCCGACTGTGCCGATTGCGTTGTTTGTGTTCACTTGTGGTGGCATGGCCCCGTTCAAGTGGTATTTCGCCATGTATTCGTTAAACGGTACGTTATTGACGGAAATGATGCTGTCTACAACAAATTCGCTATAGCCGCGCCAAGGCAGGCTGTGAAGGTATTCGTTGTAGTGTAGTTGCAGCTGTTGGTTGGTCATCGTTTCCATAATCTTGAACAGACGGTCGTCGCTTACCGAGAATATGAACTCGTTGTTCTGTATGGTCCCTGTCGTGTTGCCGCTTTTAATGCCTTCTTGAATCAGTCGGCCTTCAAAGGTCTTAAATACATAGCCTTTGCGGGTAATGTAGTTCAAGTTGCCGGCTTTCACTCCGTCTGCAACCACGTAGTAGTAGCGGAAATAGCAGAATATAGCACCTATCAGTAACAAAATGAAGAATGTGAAACAACCAAGTTTCATTAGAAAATGTCCTCCTTTTTTCTTTTCCTTGTTGTCTTTGTTCTCAATTTGTCTGACTTCTTCTGGTTGTGTGCTTTCAACAACCTTTTCTTGTTCTTCACTCATATCTTGTTAATGTTGGTTTCTTCTGTCTTGTTTTCCCCTTTAGAAAAAACATTCCGGAATGTCGTGCAGGAAAGTGTATTGGTCTTCTCCCCAATTCACTTTGCAGCAGTAGTGGCTCAATCCGTTGCTTACCAACAGGTAGTCGACGTGCAGTTTCATATTGTAGCTTGCAATTTGGTCAAATACCTTTTGGGTTATTTTCACGCTTGGAGCCTTGTATTCGGCAATCAGTTGCGGCTTCCCTTGACGGTCGTGGATGACCGTGTCGAACCGTTTGCTCATGCCGTTCAATTCCACAATACCTTCGTTCACAATCAGCTGGCTTGGGTAGCCTTTGTAGCCGATCAGGTATTTAACCATGTGTTGGCGTACCCATTCTTCCGGCGTCAGCTTTACGTATTTTTTGCGCTGCTCGTCAAGTATGTAGGTCTTTCCGTCTTCTGTTTTTGTACGGAAAGGGAATTTTGGCAAATTCAGAGTTTCCATTACTGATGTGCGTTTACGCAAATTTACATAAAAAAAACGAATGCTGTCCTTTCTGGTTTAAAGTGAAGCCGATACTCTTTATTGACGCTGCCCTGTTTGCCTATTTGGAAAACCTGTCGCTTCCCGACCTTTCCTTAAAGAAAGGGTAGTGTAAGGCGGTGTTTTCAGGGGATGCCGTTCCTTCTGCTAATTCCCATTCCCAACAGGCATTTCCTGATGCTGGTTTCCCCCCTGTGTCGGTTCTATAGCCTTGTTTTATAACAATCTTGTTCCTCTGTGTTTTCCTGAAAGGTGTCTTTAGTAGCGTCTTCCCTCATGAGTCCTTCTTTTTCCAGATATCTTTTGGTGGCTTGACCCATGTGTCGGGCAAACTGTTCGCCCAAGTCGTACCAATTGTTAATTCTATCTATGGTTTCCTCGAAGAATAAGTCCGGCACAATGGTTTCCCCTTTCAAACTGAAATGTTTGAGGTATTGGAGAATGTAGTATGGAAAAAATACAATGTAACAGAGTTTGTTTATGATTTTCAGCAGGAGGAACGGAATTGAGAACAATGTCATTTCCAATCGTCTGATTTTTCCACAATAGAGTTCCCTGATGAAACGCTTGTTGCGTTTGACGGTTTTTTCTGAATAGGGATACCCCCTCTCCATTCCCAGGCAGAAGTCGTTTATTAATTTATAAGTCAGTAGGTTTGAACCCAACTTGGTGATGTCTCCGTCCCAAAGTATAATTTCTTTAGCGTCACATCCGTATTCCTCAAAGTTGAAGTTGTCGTTTAGTAGGGTTATGGTGTCCTGCTGTCTGGAAGTCTCATCCTTTCCCTTTTCTTTAGTATTTCCCAACGTGCAAAGTCCTGATGAGAGAAACGTTTCAATGTTTTTCGGTAAAACCACGTCGTGTATGTTACAGCCGGAAAGGCACTTGTATTTAAGATGGGTTAATGTGTCGGGTAGTTTGATTTCTGTCAGATGCCTGCAATCTTTAAATACGCCTCTTTCTATTTCTGTGATTGTTGCCGGCCACTCTATCGTTTTGAATCCGCATTCAGAGAAGGCGTAGTCTTCGATGGTGGTAAGAGAGTCCGGAAAATTAATTTCTATTAGGTTTGAACAACCGGCGAATGCTTCCTCTCGAATCGTGGTAAGGTTGTTTGGTAACCGGACAGCTTTAATTTCCTTATGATTCTTGAAAACCTCTTTGGCTATAATGGTTACTTCTTCGGGAATAACCACTTCTTCGTTAAATTTTTGGTCGTATTTCATCAAGTTGCCTGCTATTACCTTAAACGGTGATGCTACCGTTGGGTCGCTGTCGTCCATAATGGGACATTCGGTGAAACTGTCTGCTTCAAACCGTATGCCTGTGCCTGTTACTTCTACTAGACTTTCGCAGTATCCGAAAATACGCAACCCTATTTCTTTAATTGGGCCACTGACTTGAACAGAGCGTAGCTTCTGACAGTTACAGAACGCTTCTTGTTTTAAGTGCTTAATCCCGTCGGGTAGTACCACTCTTTCCACGTCTGAGCCGTAGAAAGCGCATTCTCCAACACTGTTGATTCCTTCAGGTAGACGAACCTCCTTTAAACCGGTGTGTATGAATGCATAATTGCCAATCCTTCTCAAGTTTCCCGGTAGGTTTATTTGCTGGAGATTTTTGCAGTGTGCGAATGCGTCATCCTCTATTGTGACGATTGTACTGGGCAAATGTACACTCCTCAAGTTCTCACAATGAAAAAATGCTTTTGAACCGATGGTACTGACTCCTTCCTCTATCACCACGTCAATCAAGTCGTTCCGTTTTTTGTAGGCATTGTCTGGCAGGTCGGCTTTTATTATAAGAGGCTCTGTCATGACGGTTAGTTCCGGTTCGTGCTTTTCTTCTTTACAAGGTAGGGCCGAATCGTCGACTTTAGTGTGTGGTTGAAATTGGGGTGTGTTGAGGTTGTAGCATCCCGCGAAGGAATCCCAACAAACTTCTTTTAGCGATTTGGGCAGTAGGATGTCTTCTAGCGAGACACAATCTTTGAATGTCTTTGGCTTAACGATTTCTATGCCTTCCGGAATGGAAATTGTTTTTAGTGACCTGCAATTTTCAAATGCCCCGTACCCAATCTTTTTTAATGATGTTGGCAGATTGATGCTTTTAAGCCGTAAGCAGTTCCGGAAGGCTCCTATTCCTATTTCTTCAACGCCTTCTGCTATGTCAACATCGGTGATTTCGCAGTTGCCTTCGAAGGCATTTGGCGCAATAACTCTGACGTCCGCCACTTTAATACTTCCTTTGGCCGTTTTACCTCCTACTAGACGTTTGCATGTGCAGAAAACCTGGTTGTTAGCAGTCTTTTCCGTTAGCCACGGAGTGTTGTCGAATGTGTTGCCGTAAACCTCCATGTCTTTTTCGGGGTAGCTGATGTTTGTCAGCGACATACAGCCCATAAATGCTTCTTCAGATATTCCTTCTATTGTGTCGGGTAGTGTTATCTCCTTAAGGTTGCTGCATCCCATAAAAGAACCGTAACCAATATGCCTCAGCGTGTCGGGTAGTTTGATGCCGGACAGGTAGACGCTGTTGTAAAAGGCTCCGTTCCCAATTTGTGTGATTCCCTCTGGAACCGTAACATCGCCTTTACATCTCTTTCCGTCCAGCACTATGTGGTCGCAGATGACGACCAGCGGATTCTCTTTCTGTTTTGTCTCTAAAAATGGGGTGTTCTCGAAAACGTCGAAACCGAAGGGTGTCCAGGTTAACTTGAAACTTACGTTTTTTAGCGATGTGCAACCGGAAAACGCTTTGTCTCCTATATATTGAATTTCATCTCCGAAGGTTAAATTGTCGAGGCTTTTGCAACCAGAGAAAGCCTTTTTCCCTATATTTTCCAAAGATTTAGGAAATTCAATTGTTTTTAGCCTTATACATTCCTCGAAAGCCCAATTCCCAATTTCTTTTAATCCGTTCCCCAAGTTTACACATTCTAATTTGCTGCAGCTGTAAAAACCTTGGTTTTTTATGCTTTCAACTGAGTTTGGCAATTCCACTTTCCTCAACTTGCTACACCCGTAGAAGGCACAACGTCCCACCGTTTTCAAACCCTCGTTGAAAATAACCGTTTCTAAATTCTTGCAATCTTCAAAGGCCGATTCTTCTATAGTCTCTAATGATTTTGGTAAAATTATAGAGAAGAGGTCTTCCCGCCCTTTGTATTCATCTGCTTTTATCACTTTAGTGCCTTCTTTTATTACCAGGCTCTTTGCTCTGCTCGTTTCCGTATTATCCTTTGAATTTTTCATATGCTTAGTTTCAATTGTGAAGACAAAAATAAAGTAAAGTAGGTATGTGGAAAATAGCAGATTTGCCTGTAAAGTGTACAAAAATAACTGCTCGAAACAGAAAAGGTCCGCTGCTTGTTTTTACCGTGTGTCCAATGGCGATTCTGTGCGTCGGAAGGTTCGCCGAAAAAGACAATCCTCATATGTTGGGAAGATACGCTTCCTTTATCCTTTTTTTTCTTATCGTCTAATTTTGTATTGTTGTGTAACAACTCTTGACTCAGCGTATGGCGAAGGAAAACATCGCTTTCACAAAAAGTTTACAATATATGCAGGTTCTCGCTGATTCTGTGATGTAAACACAGAGTTTATGACTGCGTGAAGAGATGCGTAAAATCTTGTCTTTATGCTGTACAACATAAAAAATGGGGGGGCGTGATTTTGGGAAATCATACTATATTTGCGATGTCATAATTAATATGGCTGTAAAAATGTGATCTCTACAGCCAGAACTGTTTAATAAAGAGAGTTTATAGATGTTCCTTAAACTAGACAAAATGAGAAAAATTTTTATTGTAATGTTCTGCTTGGTGAATGTATTGTGCACCAATGCAATGGTGAAGTATGTAACTGTGGAGAAAAAAAGTGGCGAGAAGTTCAGTTTCTTGTTGGAAGACAATCCGGTAATCTCTTTCAAAGATGGCTGTCTGGTGGTAAATGGCAACCCTGAAACCAGTTATGCTATTGACGGAGTAAAAAATTACCACTTTTCAGAATCGGACCAGACTGACGTGCAGAACCTCGGTGTCGACGTCCTTCGCATTGTGAGCTTGGACAACGACGCCATAAGTGTGGAGCATGCTAAGGCTGGAACGTCAGTGGAGTTATATGACGCAGCTGGAGTGAGGGTTATGGATGTGGTTGTAGATCAGTCTGGCGCGGCTTCCATTGTGTTGCCTGTTAAAAAAGGTGTGTATGTGCTATCTGTAGGCGGTAAGTCAGTCAAATTAATTCGTAAATAACCTAAAAAAATCGCAATATGAATTTGTTGAAAAATGTGCTAATAGCATTTGTAGTGGCTCTGTTTGGCATGGAAAGTTCTGCCCAAGTCGGCATGTGGGTTTGGCAGCATGGGGCATATAATAGAATATCGGTGGATAGCGTAACATTCCTTACTCACGAATATGTTGATCTTGGTTTGAAAAGTGGCAGGCTGTGGGCAACCTGTAATTTGGGGGCATATGAACCTTATGAATACGGAGACCTTTTTGCTTGGGGTGAAACACGGCCTAAAATCGAATATCATTCTTATAACTATAAGTTTTACGAGTCTTACAACGATACTTATACTAAGTATTGTGATAGTGATCATAAGAAAGTTCTAGATCCGGAAGATGATGCGGCAACCTTCAATTGGGGAACAGAATGGAGAATGCCAACTTATACAGAAATGAAAGAGTTGTATGAAGGATGCACATGGACTGAGACAGGTAATTACAATGGCTCTGGAGTTGGTGGTGTAGTTGGAACTTCTAAAACCAATGGAAATACTATATTTTTCCCTATCAAACTTAGTTATAGTTTCTATTGGACCTCTTCTCTTTATAATACAAGTTATGCTTATTATTTACGGTGTCCTGGGTCTACGTATAATTCGGTTCTTTCTGGCCCTCGTGAAGATGAACACTATATACGTGCTGTGAAAAAATAAAATGGTGAAGTTATGAAAAAAACAGTAGCAGTTATATTATTAGTAATGACTTGTGCGATGGAAAGTTTCGCTCAAGCAGATATTTTGGTTTGGCAAGGTAGAATAGCTAATAGAATGTTGAAAGTGGATAGTGTGTCTTTCTTTGCTCCTCCAAGTGACAAACACGATTATGTGGACCTTGGACTGCCAAGTGGCTTGAAATGGGCTACATGCAATATAGGAACGAACGAGTCTTTTGGATATGGCGATTATTTCGCATGGGGTGAGGTTGTTCCGAAAGATGAGTTCGGTTGGAACACTTATAAATTTATGGCCGAGGGCAAATCTTCTCGCTCTTTTGTTACAAAGTATACTGTTGACGATGACGAAAAAAAGAAAAATGGTATATGGTACGAGAATGGAATTTTTGTTGGTGACAGCCTTACTAAATTACACCCAGAGGATGACGTGGCTACTGCTATTTGGGGAAGTGAATGGAGAATGCCGACCAAAAATGAATGGATGGAACTGTATGACAATTGTGATTGGGAATGGACTCGAAGCTATAACGGTACATGTGTCGCAGGGTATATAGGCACTTCCAAAACTAATGGAAACACCATATTTCTTCCTGCTGCAGGTTATAATGGCTTGTTTTATAGCAAATATGAATTTAATGAGAGAGGAAATTATTGGACTTCAGAACTTTGTGACTCGGGAAGTGCATGGTATTTGCGCATTTTTGATGGTATGTATATAAGTTCTGAAGATCGTAGTCAAGGATTTTCTGTCCGTGCAGTTGTGGTTGAATAACCTGAACGTGACAAAAAGAAGAGAAGGGAGCGTGCCATTGGGCGTGTTCCCTTTCTGTTTACGTGTTGACTTGTTGCTGAGGAAACTGAATATAGAGGGTTGAATTGCTTTCGCATTTCTGTCGTTGCTAAAGTTGGCAGTTCCATTAGGGTGTAATCGTCTAATTTTGTATTTTTGTGTAACAACTCTTGACTCAGCGTATGGCGAAAGAAACGTCCGATTTCCGTACAATCCTTGCCGACCTTAAAGAAGGTATTTATAAACCTGTCTATTTTCTGATGGGCGAGGAACCTTATTATATCGATGTTATCCGTGACTATATTGAACACAACATTTTGCCTCCCGACCAACAGGAGTTTAACGAAGATGTTGTTTATGGCTCCGATACAAGTACCCTTTCCATTATAAATTTGGCCAAAGGATTCCCAATGGGTGCGAAAAATAGGGTGGTGGTGGTGAAGGAAGCCCAGAATTTGCGCGACCTCGACAATCTGGTCCATTACCTCGACCACCCACAACCCACTACCATCCTCTGTTTTGCCTATATGAAGAAGGCCGACGGACGTAAGAAGTATATTACCGATATAGAGAAAAAGGGAGGTGTTTTGTTCGAGTCGAAACCTTTGCGCGACAATATGGTGCCCACGTTTATCACAAATTTCTTTCGTGAACATAAACAAGACATCGAGCCGAAGGCTGTGCAACTTATGGCCGATAATATAGGCGCCGATTTGCACCGGGTCGTCAATGAGTCGAAAAAACTGCTGTTGTCCGTCCCTCAGGGTACTCCGACCATCACTTCCGATATGGTCAGCCAGTATGTGGGCATCAGCAAACAGTATAATGTTTTTGAGTTTAAGGACGCTCTTTTGCGGCGCGATGTACTGAAGGCGAACAAGATCGTGAAGAATTTTGCTGCCAATCCGAAACAGAACCCTATTATTCCTATGCTGTCGTTACTTTTCAACACTTTTTCGAACCTTATGGTTTACTACTATATTAAAGACAAAAGTGACGGCAATGTGGCGAGGGAACTCGGAATTTCGCCTTATGCGGCTCGTGACTATGCTCTGGCGGCGCAAAACTACAATGGTTGGCAGACCATGCGGATTCTTTCCGAAATACGCCGTGCCGATGCGGCTGCCAAAGGTATTGAAAACTCTTCGGCTTCCGAAGGCGAAATCCTTACGGAACTGGTTTTCCATATTCTTCACGATAAAAAGTAAATATTTTCTTAAATTTGTATCTAAAAACGGTTAGAATTTATGGATATAAAGTCAGCTCTTTTTGTTAAAAGTAGTCCTACTGTCGGACTGTGTCCCGATTCCAACTTCCCGGAATATGCCTTTATCGGACGCAGCAATGTCGGAAAGTCTTCGCTTATCAACATGCTGGTAAATGACAAAAAACTGGCTATGACTTCGTCAAAACCTGGCAAAACGTTGCTTATCAACCATTTTGTGGTGAATGGACAGTGGCATTTGGCCGATTTGCCCGGTTATGGCTTTGCCTCCGTCCCTAAGGAGGTCCGTGCAAAACTTGAACCTATGATTAAGGGGTACATCCTCCAACGCGAGCAACTTACAAACTTGTTTTTGCTTATCGATTGCCGCCATGAGGCCCAGAAGGTCGATTTGGAGTTCATAGAGTTCCTGGGTGAGAATGGTATCCCCTTCTCTATTGTGTTCACTAAGGCCGATAAACTCGGGCCTACACGCGTGAAAGAGAATGTGGAAGCTTACAAGAAGGTCTTGCTTGAACAGTGGGAGGAGTTGCCGCCTATCTTCATCACTTCTTCTGAACGGAAGACTGGGCGTGACCAAATTCTCGATTATATTGAAACTATTAATGCCTCGTTATGATGAAAGATTTTGCCGATAGAATAGCTTTTGTTTTCTTCTACCTGTTCGTACAACTGGTGTCACTGTTGCCGTTCCGCATGTTGTACTGGTTGTCCGATGTCTTTTACTTCCTATGCTATTATGTGGTTCGCTATCGCCGGAAGGTGGTGTACAGCAATTTGAAGTCGGCTTTCCCGGAAAAATCGGAAGAGGAACGGAAAAAGATAGAGATTGAATCGTACCATTGGTTCTGCGATATTATTCTAGAAAGCGTTAAGGCGTTCCGTATGTCGGTTGCCGATTTAAACGAACGCGTGAAGTATGAGGATATGGACATAATGCGCAAACATATCGATAATGGCAAGTCGGTTTATATGGATATGGCTCACACCGGACCTTGGGAGTGGGTTCCCAATATCTATTTGGAGTATTTTAAGGATATTGTGGGCGCGGAATTGTACCGCCATGTCAAGAATAAATATATCGACGAATTCTTGCTCAAGGGGCGCAAACGTTTCGAAACGCTGGTTATTCCTAAAGATAAGGCCCTATTCCCGTTGGCGCGTCTGAATCGGGACGGTAAGATCTTTGCAATCGGACTTTTGGCTGACCAAACTCCTTCCAGGGGAAACCTGCATTTTTGGACGGACTTCCTAAATCACGATACGGCATTCTTGCAAGGTCCCGAACGCCTTGCAAAGGTTACGAAGTCGGCTGTTGTCTATCTTGACTTCCGTCGGGAAAAAAGGGGCTATTATATCTGCCGTTTTGTTGATATTTGCGCCGATGCTTCTTTGGAACCAGATGGAGAGGTGACCAAACGCTATGCCAATTTGCTGGAACAGTCCATCAGACGAGCTCCTGCTATTTGGTTCTGGACTCACAGACGGTGGAAATACGACCACCAGCAGATTATTAAGGAAGATGCCGCTAGGGAGGCGGCCAGGCAGGAGAAGGCTGCCCTGGATAAAAAGGAATGAAGACGGCTGTTATTATATTGAACTGGAACGGACGGAAGTTCTTGGAAGAATTCCTCCCGTCGGTTTGTCGTGACTCTATCTCCGATGATTCGGAGGTCGTTGTGGCCGATAACGGTTCGACCGACGACTCGCTTGACTTTCTGGCGAACAGTTACCCCCAGGTGCGACTGCTGAAGTTCGACAAAAACTACGGGTTCGCCGAGGGCTACAACAAGGCTTTGGCTTTGGTGGACACCGAATATGTGCTTTTGCTCAATTCCGATGTGGAAACAACGCCGGGCTACCTGCAACCTATGGTCGACTTTTTAGATGCCAATCCTGAATACGCTGGTTGCCAGCCAAAAATCAGGGCTTTCCACAACCGGGCTTCCTTTGAGTTTGCCGGAGCGGCAGGAGGGTTTATTGACAAGTGGGCCTACCCATTCTGCAGGGGACGTATTTTCGGTGATGTGGAGCCTGACAACGGACAGTACGATTCTGTTACCGATGTCTTCTGGGCTACAGGCGCGGCTCTGATGGTCCGCCGTAAGGTGTATATTGACAATGGAGGTCTCGATTCTTCGTTCTTCGCTCATCAGGAAGAAATTGACCTTTGTTGGCGTTTGCGTGCTCGCGGCTTCCGTCTTGCCTGCGTGCCGCAAAGTGTGGTTTACCATGTGGGCGGAGGCACGCTGGCGGTGGAAAATCCGCGCAAGACACTGCTCAATTTCCGCAACAACCTTCTAATGGTCTATAAAAACGAGCCGCATTTGTTAAAGGTGATGACTGTTCGTTTCTTTCTCGACTATTTGGCCGCTTTCGTCTTCTTGGTGAAATGCGATTTGGACAATTTCTCGGCTGTACTAAAGGCCCGTAGGCAGTTTTGGCAGATGCGGCCTTCTTTATGTGAGGCCCGTAGGCAAAATATGCGGCTTGCTAAAACCAGTGACATCCCCGAGGTCTTCCCCCATAGTCTGGTATGGCAGTCGTATGTACACGGGTTGAAAAAATTTAATGATTGGAGATAGGGTGGCTTTTCTGCCCTTGTGTTATTTTTAATATTGTTTTATATGCGTAAATTTCTTATTCTACTGGTTGTTTCCTTGCTGTCTGTTTCAGGCGCATCGGCCCAGTGCTCGACTGAGAACAAAGTTGTTCCTGCCGAGGGTGAAACCCTTAAATATGGAGCCTATTTCAACTGGGGGGCTATCTGGGTGAAAGGTGGGGAGGCCATCTTTAAAGCCGAACAGGTCGGCAATTACCTCCATTTTGCTGTTAATGCCTATACCATGCCGAAATGGCGGTGGATTTACGACCTCAATACCTCTATCGAGGCTTATATGAACAGACTGAATATGAAACCTGTCTCGTTTGCCTCAAACACTTTTGAGGACGACAAAGAGGTTCACGAAAAAATCACTTACCTTCATGGTAAGCTTAAATATCAGGTCTGGAACGATTCTATTCAGAAGATGCGGACTGTTGAGGTTGAACACCCCGATTGTTCTTACGATTTGCTGAATGCGGTTTACGCCTCTCGAAATGTCGATTATTCGAAGTTCGCTATTGGCGAACAGATCCCTTTTAATGTTTTCTTCACTGAAAAAATGAGCACCATCATGGGAGAGGTCTTAGGTCGGGAAAACGTTAAGGCTCGGTCGGGGAAAATATATAATTGCTTGAAGTGTAAGTCTAACTCTATTGCTCATACCATTTTCGACCCGAAACAGCCTGTTTATGTCTGGATAACTGACGACGACCGGCACATTCCGGTGAAGGTGGAGTGTAAAATAAAACTGGGTTATATAAAGGTCTATTTGGAGGAATAATTATTCCTCGTGACCCTCGACGGACACAATAAAACTTATTTACCGAAAACACTGTTACGACGATGTCTCATCCTAAAGGTTTGTACCTCTTGTTCATGACCGAGATGTGGGAACGTTTCTCCTACTATGGCATGCGCGCGCTTTTTATTTTGTTCTTGGTCAAGGCTGTCCTTTTTACGAAAGCCGATGCTTCGAACCTGTACGGGAGTTTTACAGGTATGGTGTATCTTATGCCGCTGCTCGGCGGGTACATTTCAGACCGTTATTGGGGCAACCGCCGTTCTATTGTTGTGGGTGGAGTGCTGATGGCGGTGGGGCACTTCCTGCTCTTCGTCAGCGCATCGTGTCTTGGTTCTCCAAATTGCCTCCATTTCCTTTATGGAGGACTTTTCTTCCTGTGTCTGGGAAATGGATTCTTCAAACCGAACATTTCAACCATGGTCGGACAGCTTTATCCGGAAAAAGACCCGCGAGTCGATTCCGCCTACACGATATTCTATATGGGTATAAATGTGGGCGCCTTTTTCTCGCCTTTGGTCTGCGGCAGTTTGGGCGACACGGGGGCTGTTGAAGACTTTCGTTGGGGGTTCCTGGCTGCGTGCGCGGGCATGTTGGTCGGGGTCGGTATCTTTCTGGCGTTCAGTAATCGCTATCTGGTCACTGCCGAAGGCTCGGCCATTGGACTTGCTCCGGTTCGGATTCCTAAAAACACTTCGCATGATGAACACGTGCAAAAACTGCTTGATGCTCCGAACGGAAAAGGGACCCCGTTGGTTAAGCCTGCTGCTATGTTAGCCGCTTTTGCCGTCTTGTTTTTGTTGTTTTTCTCGGCGCTGGATCAAGACGCTATTGGTTCGCTCATTTTTTCGGCGTGTGTGGTTATTCCGGTGTTTATTGTGACCGACCCGTCGCTGACACCGGTTGAACGGCGTCGCATATTGGTCATCTACATCCTTGCTTTCTTCGTTATCTTCTTTTGGGCGGCATACGAACAAGCCGGAGCTTCCATTACTTTGTTCACCGATGAGGTGGTCGACCGCCGGGTGGGCGATAGCGTGGTGCCAACCAGCTTTTTCCAGTCGTTAAATCCCATCTACATCGTGCTGTTGGCTCCGTTAATGTCTGTACTGTGGACTAAACTTGAATCGTTGGGTGTACGTTTTTCCATTTGTCAGAAACAGGCTGCCGGCATTTTGTTGCTGTCGGTAAGTTTCGCCATTTTAGCCTATGCGTCAATTGATCTTGAGCCTGGGACGGGCGTGAGTATGTTGTGGGTGCTGTTCTTCTACTTCATCTATACCGTAGGCGAACTGTGCCTGTCGCCCATCGGACTGTCGATGGTCGCTAAACTGTCTCCCGCGCGTTTTGTGTCGCTGCTGATGGGCGTCTGGCTGATGAGTTCCGCCGCTGCGCAGAAGTTGTGTGGAACACTTTCGGCTCTCTATCCTTCCCGAGACGAACAAACAGGGCAGATTCTTGAAACAGATTTCTTTGGCTACCATATTGCCAATACGCACGACTATTTCATGTTGTTTGTGTCGTTCACGTTACTGGCCTCTTTGTTGCTGTTCGTCCTTTGCCGGAAACTTAATAAGATGATGGAGGAATAATTTTTGTAGGGATGTTTATTGCGTGGATGTCCGTGTTTTATGCTGTGTAACACGTTTTTTGCTCATAGTTCTTCTTGGTGACGTTTTTTCTGCGCTTGTTGATAATTTTTTATGCCGCCAAGTTTTGAATTTTGCCCAAGTTTTTCAATATTTGCAATGCTTTACTTCGGTAAGGTGTTTATAGTATATTTTTATTCGACAGAAGATTAGTATATAGGGCATTGTTAAATTGTTCGTTTTTCGAACCTAGAACAAAATCTTGTCACTAACTTGTTGAATTTTACTGTTGGTGCAAACTACTTGATAAAATGAAAGTTATGAGCTATATTTCGAAAATTGGAAAAGTTTTGTTGCCACTGGGACTTACCGTTGGCGCCTTTAGTGAGGCTGCTGCGCAAAGTGATTTGCCAGAGGGACAATCTTGGAGACGTATATATTTCTTGGATTTTGGTGGAAATTCAAGTTCTGCCGATGCTTATCGTGGAAGCGCTCTTATGAACTACGAGGGTAGTTCTACTATCGATTTCAGCCCTCAAGTGAGTAAGTCTACAAAATATACCATTGCAAAATACGCACCTGTAGGAAATGGCGCTGGATGGATTTCTGAGGCCGGCGACCATACTTACCCAAGCGATGTGAACAAGGGATACTTCCTTATGCTGAACTGCCCTCAGTCTTGTGCTCCGGGGGTTTCTATGTGCCGTAATTATCCGACTGACTTTATATATGAAAAACAGTTGACAAGCAGCCTCTGCTCTGGCGTGCAGTTCAAGTTCCAGGCTTTTGTGGCCGATATGGAACCCCACAACAGTAGCAGTGCCGGCGTAAATTTCATTACTTTGGGTATTTACGACGGAAACAACGAGCAGTTGTGGCAGTTGGAGCAGTTCCAGATGGAGCCTGGTGGCGTTACGGCTGAAGGTTCCCTTAACTGGCAAGAGGTTTCGGGTGTGTTCTCTATCCCTGATAATGCCGACCTGAGCACTATCAAGTTCAGAATTTATCCGATGTTGAGTGGCGAACCCGGTGCAACTGCTGCCGGTTACGATATTGCTTTGGACGATATCGCCATCTATCTCGCCCAACCTTCTATATCTTTTACCAGCACAGAGTTCTTATACAAGGAACCGGCTAAAATACAGGCTTCTCTGTCTAATACGTCGTTCTTCTCTGATATGAACGATGTGGCTTATTTCTGGGAGTATTCCCCTGATAATGGTATCACCGACTGGGTAAAGGTCGCATCTGGTACCTATAAGGAAAACAATACTTTCGATTACGATATCGCTTCTTTCAATAAAGACAATACCGATGGTACCGGTAATGGTTATTACAGACTGACGATCGCTTCTTCCCAGAATATCAATAATATTACCGAAGAGTCGGTTTGTTGTGTCCGCGATGTATACCAGATTAATGAAACAAAGAACAAACTGAAGATTCTTTTGTGCGAAAGCGAGTCGATTGTTATTGACGGAACCACCTTTACTAAGGCTAATAATGGGAAAGAGGTAACTACTCCTAACAACTTTGAGGTTTCTACCGAGGTGGTTTTTGTTCGCGATTCTATCGGTGAACCTACCAGCATTTGTGCCGGACAGGAATATCCAGTTAACTCTGGAAAGAAATATACACAGACGGGTACCTTTACTCTTGACAAGGTTGTGGTGCCTACCAAACGTATCAGCTACGGTGGCTCGACCTGTGATTCTATTACAATCTCCCTCACTCTTGAGGTGACTAATGGTAAATACGAACTTAACACGCCTGAACACGTGTGCCAGGGTAAAACGTCTTTAAGCGGTGACCTCTACACTTCTGTAGGCGAGTTTAAAGATACCATTACCATTAGCGATTGTGAACATACGGTCGACCAGATTATTGTTCATCCTGTTTACGATTTGGCTTTAGAGGAGACTATCTGTGAAGGTGAGAAGTGCAGTCTCGACGGCAAAGTCTACAACGAGGGTGGCGTTTATAACGTAGGCCCTATTAAGTTGCAGTCTAAGTATGGATGCGACTCGGTGGTGGTTATGAACTTGAATGTGATTGCACGCTCTGAAGCTACGCTCCCTGATGTCGAAATTTGTCAAAGCGATTTCGGAGAGGACAAAGATGCCTTTACTTTCGACGGTAAATCGTACAAGAATACAACTAAGAAAGACTTGGTGCTTGATTTAGAGGAGACTTCTAAAAGCTTGGTTACCGGTTGTGACTCTATTACTAAGGTGCATGTAGTTATTCATCCGCTTATCCATACCGCCTACGATACTCTGATCTGTCGTGACCAAATCCTCTTTGGAAAGGTTTGGAGCGCAGCTGGAGATTACGATTTCGACTTCCGTTATGAGTCGGCTAATGGGTGTGATTCCATTGTTACATGGCATATCAAGGTTTTGGACATACAGTTGAAACTCCGTGCCGAGTTTAACAGAACTAGCGTTTGTACCGGTTCTTCTGCTACGCTTATTGTCGACCTTGTTCCTTCTAATGTGCCTTTGACTTGGGAACCAGAACTGACAAGCCGTAACCCGTTGAGGCCTATCGTTTCTCCGGAAGAGACTACCGATTATGTCGCACATGCGAAAAACTCGGTTGGCTGTCATGCTACTGATACTATTACTATTACTGTTAATCCGAACCCTACACTTGTTATTGATACGGTCTTGGTTAAGGAACGCCAGCTGAAGATCAATTACTTCGGTGGCACGCCTGAATACAAGTTTGAGATTGTTTCTACTAACAAGGCGGGCGTGAGTGGTACTACAAGCTCTTTTGTTGAGCTTGCCGACGAAAGCACAATTGAAAATATCACAAGGGGAGAACACGTGCTCCGTTTGCACGATAATAATGGTTGTGTGGCTGAGGCTTCGTTCGAAATGTTGCCAACCCCTATCTTCCCTGACCCATTCTTCTCGCCTAATGGCGATGGCATTAACGATACTTGGCAGATTGTGGGCATTGAGTCTTATCCGCACCAGCTTGTCAGAATTTACGACAGGTTCGGAAAACAAGTGTTTGAAATGCACGACTACAACAATGAGGACGGCTTTAAGGGCGAGTATAACGGCAACCTGCTGCCTTCTACCGACTACTGGTATGTCATCGATATCGAAGAGAACGATGTCCAGTATGTAGGTCATTTCACCCTTTTGCGCTAATCGGTTTATTTTAGGTGTTAATTCTATGCGTCAATTTCTTGCGGTTTTACTTATAGCTTTCTCTGCTGCTGTTTCTTCTGTCCGTGCGGGTGATTCTGCAACCGGATACGATGTGCTGGCGGTTATTGACCATGGCGACACCATTCCGTTCGAATTGCTGCCTATTCAGTTCGTTTATCCGAATCCGGTTAACACTTACGACGAGAAAACTCGAAAGTTCTTCTGGAAAACGGTGAGGGACGTGAAGAAGACGCTTCCATATGCTAAGCAGATTGCTGCCGAGGTTCAGGCTATCGACAATGCCACTAAGGGTATGACTGAGGCCCAGCGTAAGGCTTATATGAAGGCTCACGAAGACGATCTGGTCAACAAGTTCAAACCTGCATTGAAGAAACTGACGCTTAAACAGGGTAAAATCCTTATCAAGTTGGTTGACCGGCAGTGCGGACAGTCTTCTTATGAACTTATCAAGGCTTATCGTGGTGGTTTTAGAGCTGCCTTTTGGCAGGGTTTTGCCAAAATGTTGGGCGCTGACTTGAAAGCCAACTACAACGCGAAAGAGGAGGAGGTGATCGAGGCAGTTATCAATTTGGTTGAAAACGGACAATTATAAATTATTTATAAATTTTTAAATGGGGGATTGACAGTCCCCCCTTTGTTATGTTTAAGAAGTTCATTTTTATTTTAGGTGTTGTTAGTGCCTCATTGGCTTTCTCTTCTTGCGAGAAAGATAACGATCGTTGCAACTGTGTTGACAACAATAGTGGTGAACAATCTGTTGTTTCTGTCGATGACCAGGAGTGTGGCGACTTGTCTACAAGTAAACTGCGTTGTTACCCTGCTGATTAATCTTTCGGGCAATGAACTCGGGCTTTCTGTTTACTGCCGCTAGGGTAGTAGTGGGTTTTGTGTTTATAGCTTCGGCTTTACTCAAGTTTATATCCGTCGACTCCTTTAAGATTGATATCGACTCTTTTGAACTATATATTTATAGTTTAGGCTGGTTCCCGCTGACGGTCTGCTTCTACATTGCCCGCTTGCTTGTTGGCCTTGAGTTCGCTTTAGGCCTTGCATTGGTTACCAACGTCTACCGTAAATGGGTAGATAGGGTGGCTTATGCGGTTATTTTTTTGTTTTCGTTGTTCTTGGTTTACCTGATTGCTGTCGGATACGATGGCAGTTGTCATTGTATGGGTAGCCATTTCGACTTGCCGCCTATACCGTCGTTGCTGAAAAATTTCTGTCTGGCCGTTTTGCTTTTCTTTTCTGGCCGTGGTGCTGCTTACACTGTCCCTTATGCAGAAAAGTTTGTGCCTGCAATTTCATTCGTTGCTTTGGTGGCTATGTTTATAGTGTCTCCTCCCGATGGGCTTGCCCCCACGAAGCAAGCGACTGTCAGACCGGGATATGTGGAAAAATATATCAAGAGCGATACTACTTTCCAGTCGATGTATGCGGAGCAAAACAAAGTCCTTGTGTGTATGTTCAGCACTGGGTGCCGTGTTTGCCGGCTCTCGGCAAAGAAACTACAACTTATGGTGCGTAAGTACAATGTTCCGGAGTCGAAAATTTATGTGCTTTACCATGGCGATGAGCACGGACGGAGGGTCTTTGAAGAACAGACGGGCTTAAACGACAATTACCACTATTCGATGCTTATGCCGGAAGACTTCGGCCGTATGGTTGCTACTGTGCCTGTCTTTTTGCTTTTTGAAAAGGGAATGCTGAAACGCAGCTTCACATACAGAACCCTTGACGAAAGTGTGCTTCTTGACCTTAACGGACAATAATGGCGGTTCATAACGAAATAGGCTCGTGGGGCGAGAAAGTAGCGGCAGGTATGCTGACGGCTGAAGGGTATACTATCTTACACCTTAATTGGCGTCCCGAGCATGGCAGGCAGGAAGTGGATGTTATAGCCCAAACAGAAGAACAGATTGTCTTTGTTGAAGTGAAGACGCGCACGTCGTGTGCTTTTGGCGCTCCCGAAGAATATGTATCGCCCGAGAAAATAAAAAACCTGTGTAGTGCGGCTAAAGCCTTCTTCTCGCAATATGGCTGTTACCAGAGTTTTACGGTCAGATTCGATGTGGTGGCCGTTGTCTTAGGACCCTGCCAGCATAAACTTGTCTCTTATCGGCATATGACCAACGCCTTCCAATCGGTTCCTTGCTTTTACTGATTGCTATATTTTAAGTTGGTTGTTTCTACGCATTGATTGGCTTTTTGTTGACTCTTTTTTGGGTGTTTTTTGTAAAAAATCTATCTTTGTGAAAATAAAAAACAGATTATAGAAATCACTAAATTTTATATTTATGGACAACGCTGCTTTAATTCAAGAAGTTACAGCTAAGGCAAATGTGTGGTTGAATGGCAACTACGATGCCGAAACAAAGGAAGGTGTCAAGAAGTTGCTTGAAAATCCCGACAAAACTGATCTCATTGAGGCTTTTTACCGTGATTTGGAATTCGGTACAGGTGGTCTTCGTGGCATTATGGGTGTGGGTACTAACCGTATGAACCGTTATACTGTTGGCTCTGCTACACAGGGCTTGGCAAACTACCTGAAAAAGCAGTTCCCAGGTCAGCAAATTAAGGTTGTTGTTGGCCACGACTGCCGTAACAACAGCCGTTTCTTCGCTGAAACTACTGCCGATGTCCTTTCTGCCAATGGCATCAAGGTTTATCTTTTCGACGCTCTCCGTCCTACTCCTGAAGTTTCTTTCGCTATCCGTGAGTTGGGTTGCCAGAGTGGTGTGAATATTACTGCCAGCCACAATCCTAAGGAATACAATGGCTATAAGGCATATTGGAACGATGGCGCTCAGTTTGTAGCACCTCACGACACTGCCGTTATCGACGAGGTTTTGGCCATTAAGTCTATCGACGACGTGAAGTTCCAGGGTAACAAAGAACTGATTGAAATTATCGGTAAGGAAATCGACGAAAAGTACAAGAAACTGATTTGTGGACTTTCTTTGTCGCCTGAGGCTATCAAGAAGAATGCTGACATGAAGATTGTCTACACGCCAATTCATGGCACGGGTATTATGTTGATTCCTGACACTCTCAAGCAATTCGGTTTCAAGAACATTATATCTGTTGACGAACAGAATGTTATAAGTGGCGATTTCCCTACTGTGGTGTCTCCTAACCCTGAAGAACAGGCTGCCATGAATATGGCTATAGAAAAGGCCAAAGAGGTTGACGCTGACCTCGTTATGGCTTCTGACCCAGATGCCGACCGTGTGGGTTCTGCCATTAAGAATGCGAAGGGTGAGTGGATGCTTGTTAACGGTAACCAGATGGGCATGATTCTCACTTACTACTTGCTCCGCCGCTGGAAGGAACTTGGCAAACTTAAAGGTAAGGAGTTCGTGGTTAAGACTATTGTGACTACCGAACTGATTAAGACTATTGCCGATAAGTACAATACACCATGCTATGATGTTTACACTGGTTTCAAGTGGATTGCCGATATCATTAAGAAGTTGGAAGGCAAGGCACAGTATATTGGCGGTGGTGAAGAGTCTTATGGTTATTTGCCACAAGACTTTGTACGTGACAAGGATGCTGTTTCTACTTGCTCAATGTTGGCTGAGGTGGCTGCATGGGCCAAAGACAACGGTATGAGCATGTATGACTTGCTTTGCAAGATTTATGCTGAATTCGGTTTCTCTCTCAATAAGGGTATTTCTGTCGTTAAGAAGGGTAAGAGTGGTGCTGAGGAAATCAAGGCCATGATGGAGAATTACCGTAAGAACGCTCCGAAGGATCTTGGCGGCTCTAAGGTGGTGTTGGTTAAGGACTATGCTAACCTTACCGCTACTTCTGCCGACGGCAAGGTTGAAAAATTGGAGATGCCGACCACTTCAAATGTGCTTCAATACTTTACCGAAGATGGCTCTAAGGTATCTATCCGTCCTTCTGGAACAGAACCTAAGATCAAGTTCTATATTGAAGTGCTTGGTGAAATGAAGTCTGTAGAAGACTACGATAAGGCAATGGCTGCCGCTACTGCTAAAATCGAAGCCTTCAAGGTTTCTCTCGGCCTCTAATTCAGAAATAGTTATAGCTATATAGAAAAAGGCATACCGGTCTGGTATGCCTTTTTTGTGTCTTTTTAAAGATTGTTGATATGATATAGGAAGATTGCCTCCCGTGAAGAACAAATTATGAAAGGAGTCGTACTTCCCCTTTTTTCTCCGTTCGCCAATTTTTACTTGACCGCAATTTTTTCAACGCGTCTCACATGGCGGCCGCCTTCGAAATCGGTCGAGAAGAATGCTTTCACAATGTCAAGCGCCTCTTCGTTAGAAAGGAAGCGCGCAGGCAGCGATACAATGTTCGCATTGTTGTGGGCACGGGCCAAACGGGCTATTTCCGGACGCCAGCTAAGACCGGCACGTACGCCCTGGTGCTTGTTCAAGGTGATGCTGATGCCGTTGGCGGTTCCGCAGATGGCAATGCCCATTTCGCATTCTCCCTTTTCAACTGCTTCGCCAAGCGGGTGGGCAAAGTCGGGATAGTCGCAGCTGTCGTTTGTGTCGGTGCCAAAATTCTTTATTTCTTTAAATAGTGGCTTTAATTGCTCCATTAAGTAAAACTTGAGCTCTGTTCCGGCATGGTCGTTGGCTATACCAATAACCATTTCTTTCAAATCTTTCATTTGTTTTTGCTGTTATCTGGAATTATGGTGCAAATTTAATGCATTTTATCCGAGTGCTGGATATTCTTGTACGTGTAATTCTAAACTAATGTTTATATTTGTAGCTGGTATAAACAGGAAAAGGAGCGTTTACCGGCTATTTTGTGCTATTCTCCTCCTTGTCATTTAATTATAAGTTTCATCTCTATGTCTATTATTTTCAGCTTGATCATCTTTCTTGTGGTGACTCTCGTCTTTGTTGCTATAGTGACATGTTTCGTTGCTGTTGTCACTGCTTTGTTGGCGCTGATTGTCAGTAAGGATGAAAATCGTGCCGAAAACAGCATCAATGCGGTGTTGTCGTCAATAGTTTTTGGTATCGTTTTTTGCATTGGCATCGTTGTTACGCATTTTCTTGCGTGCGGGAACGCTACCGATTTTGGCTTTGGCGATGTCCGTTTCGTCCGCCTTTACAATTGCTCGCTTGAAAGTGTCGATGCTGAAAAGTTCTGTTGCACCGATGCCAACGGAGTCGCCCTTATCACCGATTTAGGTGAGGTCGCCATGGCCGACAGCCTTTTCTACGCAAAACTGCCTAACGACAGCATCGTTTCTTTCGATTTGTCGAAAGGTGTGGCGACTTCCGATTCTATTCCCCTGGTGTTGCCAAAATTCTGCGATGCGGAGCGGTTCTATTATAAAAAACACGAAGAGGTGACGGCCGGTGTACGTACCGTAGGATTCACGCTGACGGTTTTTGCCGGCATCTTGCTCGGTTGCGTAAGCTTCCTCTCGTTGCGCAAAAAGAAAGACGGTATAGTGTCGAGGTTGAAACGCACGCCTGTCATACGTCGTTTGTTCGTCTGAGCCTTTCAAACGGTTTTGTGAAAAATACGTCATAGAAATAGGTGGGCTCTTCCTTAAATTTTCTCTATCTTTGTAATGAAAGAATAATTAGTTTATAAATATGGAAGATAAATTACTTATCTATAATACGTTAACTCGTAAAAAAGAACTGTTTAAACCATTGCACTCACCTAATGTGGGCATGTATGTGTGTGGTCCTACCGTTTATGGCGACGCCCACCTTGGCCATGCCCGTCCTGCTATTACTTTCGATACGCTGTTCCGCTATCTGAAGCACTTGGGTTATAAGGTGCGTTATGTGCGCAACATTACCGATGTGGGGCATCTTGAACACGATGCCGACGAAGGTGAGGACAAAATTGCGAAAAAGGCGCGTCTTGAACAGCTCGAGCCTATGGAAGTGGTGCAGTATTACACTACACGCTACCACAAGGCCATGGAAGCTCTTAACGTGCTGCCGCCTAGCATTGAGCCGCATGCCTCAGGACACATTATCGAACAGATTGAGTTTGTGAAGAAGATTATTGATGCAGGTTTCGCTTACGAAAGCAACGGCTCTATTTACTTCGATGTCCCTAAATATGCAAAGCAGTTCCATTATGGTGAACTGTCGGGCCGAAATATAGAGGAAACACTCGAAAATACCCGTGAGCTCGACGGACAGGAAGAAAAGCACAACAGTGTCGATTTCGCACTCTGGAAGAAAGCACAGCCTGAACATATAATGCACTGGCCGTCGCCTTGGAGTGAGGGCTTCCCTGGCTGGCACCTCGAATGTTCTACCATGAGCACCAAATATCTTGGCGAAGAGTTTGACATCCATGGTGGTGGTATGGACCTTATGTTCCCGCACCACGAATGTGAGATCGCACAGTCGACTGCCGCGCTCGGACACGAGAGCGTACACTACTGGATGCATAATAACATGATTACCATTAATGGCCAGAAGATGGGGAAGTCGTTGGGAAACTTCATTACCCTCGACGAGTTCTTTACTGGCTCGCATAAGATGCTTACCCAGGCTTATGCTCCTATGACTATACGTTTCTTCATCCTTCAGGCCCACTATCGCAGCACTGTCGATTTCAGCAACGAGGCGTTGGTGGCTGCTGAAAAGGGACTGGCTAAACTGTCGGACACATATAACCGCTTGCAGCGCATTAAACCGTCGGCTGCCACTTCCGATAATGTTTCGGTGGCTGGCCTGCGCCAGAAATGTGAAGAGGCCATGCTCGACGACTTGAACACTCCTATCGTCATCTCCCATTTGTTCGATGCCGCTAAGTCAATCAACCTTATTACCGATGGCAAGGCTACTATTTCTGAAACCGATCTTGCTGAATTGAAATCGACCTTCGAAATGGTGGTGAACGATATTCTGGGCCTTCGTCTTGAAAGCGGAAACGCAGGTGGCAACAATGCCGCCTATAAAGGCGCAGTCGACTTGCTGCTCGACATCAGAAAACAGGCTAAGGCTAACAAGGATTGGGCTACTAGCGACCTGATACGTGACAAACTCGCTGCCCTGGGTTTCTCGGTTAAAGATACCAAGGACGGTTTCGAGTGGTCGCTTTAATGCCGTAGACTCTGATTCTCAGTATACAACATCCCGTTGCTCGTATTAGGGCGGCGGGATGTTTGCTTTTCCCGATAATTATTGCTATATTGTGAAAACATATGAAACTAAAACGATTGGCAATTATGAAAAAAGAACTTAAACAGGAATATATTTTCAATAAGGTTCCTACCAATCTGCTTTGGAATAGCATCTCGACCGCCGATGGACTGGCCGAATGGTTTGCTGACGACGTTGATGTTGAGGGAGACAAATTTACTTTCAAATGGGAGACGGAGTGCCAAACCGCCTTACTGAAACAGAGCAGGGTTGGGGTTTACGTACGTTTCCATTGGCTTGATGACGACGATGCCAAAACTTTTTTTGAAATGCGGATTTCTGTTGATGAGTTGACACGCGATGTGATTCTTACAGTTACTGATATTATTGATAGCGATGATTTTGACGATGTGCTGGGTTTGTGGAACCTGCAGGTTGATGTGCTGAAGGAAAAGTATGGTGTTTGACTTTAAACTTTAAAAGTGCCCTTAAAAGTAGATAAATATTTAATTTTAGTCTAAATTTGCACTTTGAAGAATTTAATTAGGAAAAATGGGCATTAAGCGCTTAAATATATATCTTATTAAGGGATATCTGGGAACCTTTATCGCAACTTTTTGTGTCTGCCTTTTTATCGTCCTTATGCAGTTTTTATGGAAATATGTGGGCGATATGGTGGGCAAGGGTTTGTCAATGTCGATTCTGTTCGAGTTTTTTGGCTATGCGGCGCTTTCGCTGGTGCCTATGGCCTTGCCTCTCTCTATCTTGTTGTCTTCTCTGATGGCCTTTGGTAATCTGGGTGAGCGGCTCGAACTGCTGGCTATGAAGGCGTCTGGCATCTCGCTGTTTAAAATCATGAAGCCGTTTGTCGCTTTCGTTTTCTGTGTCTCTTTCGGCGCTTTCCTTTATTCCGATTTGGTTTTGCCCGTTATTCAAGACCGCCTTTATATCCTGACCCGGTCAATGGTTCAAAAATCGCCTGAGGTGGAAATCCCCGAAGGTTCGTTCTACCAGGGGGTTCCTGGCGTAAGTGTCTATGTGGGGCATAAAGACCGTAAGACGAAACTGTTGAAGGATATTATGCTTTACGACTTTTCTGGCTCAAGCACGAACTCGAATAACAGCATGTCGGCCGATAATATCTCCATCACTTGTGCCGACTCGGGGCGTATTGGCATGTCGGCTGATCAACAGAACCTGGTGCTGACTCTGCATAACGGGGTCACTTTCGAAAACATCCGCCAGCAGAACCGCCAGCAGAACAATCGTTCTATCCCTTACCGCCGTGAAAACTTCAAGTATAAGCAGATTTTTGTCGCTTTCGACAACTCGATGAAGATGGTCGACGCAAGTGTTACCTCCAACAAGTATGTGGGTAAAGACTTCAAGCAGTTGACCCATGTGGTCGATTCGCTGGCTGTCGTGTCTGCAGAACTGGCCCGGAAGGATGTGAACCAGATGCTTAACGAAACCTATTTCGAACGTTCTGGAAGCAAAAAACGGGTCGATTTGGCCTCTTTGGGCGATACTAGGTATTACAATTTCCAGGACCTGTATAACAAACAGTGTCGCGATGTGCAAATATCGGTGGTCGACGATGCCATTAGCAGGGCGTATTCCACTTTCAACACGCTCGAATTCATGTATGCCGAAAAAGACTATATGGTCGACCGTAATGCCCGACGGCACGATATTGAGCGCCACCGCAAGATTACCATGTCTCTGGCTTGTCTGCTCTTTTTCTTTATCGGTGCGCCGCTTGGTGCCATCATACGCAAGGGCGGATTGGGAACCCCAATCGTCATTTCGGTCTTTATTTTCATTATGTATTATGTGGTCGACAATTCGGGCTACAAGATGGCGCGTGAAGGTGTCTGGTATGTGTGGGCGGGCATTTGGCTCAGTTCTGCCGTATTGTTGCCATTGGGCGTTTATCTGACTTATAAGGCGGCTACCGACTCGATGGTCAATCTGGAACAGATTATGATATTTGTTAAGAAACTGGGAACTCGCAGGAAACATTTGAATATTAAAAATGTGAACAGTAAAAAATAAAAAATGGGAAAAACATCTAATGTCAATTCTATTGAAGAGGCGCTGGCCGATTTCAAGCAAGGTAAATTCTTAATTGTTGTCGATGACGAAGACCGTGAGAATGAGGGCGACTTTATTACGGCTGCTGAGACTATCGACGAGGAGAAGATTAACTTTATGTTGAAGTTTGGCCGTGGTGTCCTTTGTGCTCCTATCACTATTCAGCGTTGTAAGGAACTGAATATTGGTCGGGAGGTGGAAGACAACACTTCTATTCTGGGCACTCCATTTACTATTACTGTCGATAAGTTGGAGGGTTGTACCACTGGGGTATCTGCTCACGACAGGGCTGCAACTATCAAGGCTCTGGCCGATCCGGCTTCTACTCCTGCCACTTTTGGCCGACCTGGACACATTCACCCGCTCTATGCACAAGATAAAGGCGTTTTGGCTCGTGCCGGACACACTGAGGCGGCTGTCGATTTGGCCCGTCTTTCGGGTTTACAGCCTGCGGCCTGCCTGATTGAGATAATGAACGAGGACGGCACCATGGCGCGTATGCCTGAGTTGTTGGAGGTGGCTAAAAAGTTCGGTATCAAGATTATCACCATACGCGACCTTATTGCCTACCGCCTGCGTAGCGAACGTACTATTGAACGTGGCGAAGAGGTGAAGATGCCTACTAAATATGGCGATTTCCGCCTTATCCCGTTCCGACAGATCGACAATGGTTTGGAACATGTGGCGCTTATTAAGGGTGAGTGGAAACAAGATGAACCTGTTTTGGTCCGTGTTCATTCTTCTTGTGCGACTGGCGATATTTTCGGCTCGTACCGTTGCGACTGCGGCGAACAGCTCCACATGGCTATGCAGCAGGTCGAAAAAGAAGGTAAGGGGGTTGTTCTGTATATGAACCAAGAGGGACGCGGCATTGGACTGATGAACAAGATCAGGGCATACAAACTACAAGAAAACGGATACGATACGGTCGATGCGAATGTTCACCTTGGCTTTAAACCCGATGAGCGTGATTATGGTGTTGGTGCACAAATATTGCGCGATTTGGGTATCTCTAAGATGAAACTCATGACTAACAATCCGGTCAAGCGTGTCGGCTTGGAAAGTTTCGGACTCGAAATCACTGAAATTGTTCCTATCGAGGTGGCTCCGAACAAATACGATATCGAATATCTCCGTACTAAGAAATCGAGAATGGGTCATACTATTTTTAATGTGTAAGACGGCCTGTTTGAAAAATTATGACTAAACTTGTTATTAATATCGACAAGGTGGCTACTTTGCGCAATACGCGCGAGGGAAATGTACCCGATGTTTTGAAGGTCGCTGCCGATTGTCAATTGTTTGGCGCTGACGCTATTGCCGTTCATGCGCGTCCCGATGCCAGCCATGTCAAATATGCCGATGTCCTGGCGTTGAGGAATGTGGTGAACACCGAGTTCCACATCGAGGGCTTCCCTAGTGACGAGTTTATCGACTTGGTGCAGAAGGCTAAGCCCAATCAGGTGACTTTGGTCCCCGATGCGCTCAATTCCAATTCGGGTTGGAATTTCGACAAACAAGAGTCGTTTTTGCGTGAGGTTATTGACGAAATGCTGCCTTTCGGTGCCAGAATTGCTCTCTTCATCGAGCCCGATACAACTAGCGTGGAAATGGCTGCTAAGGTCGGTGCCGACCGGGTACAACTCTATATGGGCGGCTATGCCAACGCTTATCCGTTGGGACCCGACCAAGCTGTGGCTCCATACGTCGAGGCGGCTAGAATTGCCCGGGAAGCCGGGTTGGGTGTGAATGCCGGACACGGTTTGAACTTGGCCAATCTGGGTGTGCTTTATAAAAATATCGACTGGCTGAAGGAAGTGTCGGTAGGTCACTCGTTTATTTCCGATGCTTTATACTACGGTTTCGAAAAAACCGTTTCCTTATATAAGGATTGTTTAATTCACAGATAAATCAAGATTAAGTAAGTATATGATTAACGTATTGTTACAAGTACAGGACTCTTTGGCCGTTGCTGCTGGCACAGAGAGCACCGCCGAAGGTATGAATCTCTTCGACTTGGCTTTGAAAGGTGGCGTCATCATGATTCCGTTGCTCTTTTTGCTCGGAATGTCGGTTTACATTGCTGTCGAGCGCTTTGTCGTTATCCGGCAGGCGGCTAAAAACGACGACGCCTTTATGAACCGTATTAAGGAATGCCTTACCGAGGGTAAGATTGAGGCGGCTACCGAATTGTGTGAACGTACCAATACGCCTTACTCGCGTATGGTGGCCAAGGGTATTTCACGCTTGGGACGTCCTATGAACGATGTGCAGGTCTCAATCGAGAACGTGGGTAACCTCGAGGTCTCGAAGCTGGAAAAGAACCTGTCGTTGCTGGCTACTACTGCCGGTGGTGGACCTATGCTCGGATTCCTGGGTACGGTCTGTGGTATGATTCAGGCTTTTTACAATATGGCGTCTGCTGGTAACAATGTCGACGTTACTAATTTGGCTGGTGGTATCTATACTGCAATGGTAACCACTGTTGCGGGGCTCATTGTGGGTGTTGTGGCTTACTTCGCTTACAACTACCTGGTCTCTATGGTCGACAAGGTGGTGCGCGACCTTGAGGCTCGCTCTCTTGAATTTATGGATATTCTTAACGAACCGGCTAAATAAATACAGATTGCAATGGCTCTTAAAAGAAGAAATAAGCCCGATGCCTCGTTCAACATGTCGTCGATGACGGACTTTGTGTTCCAAATCCTCGTCTTCTTCATGTTGACTTCGGCTGTGGTGCATCCAAACGCAATTAAAGTCAACCTGCCGCAAAGCAATACCCAGACTAAGGCGAAGCCGCTTGCGCGGGTGGTCATCGACAAAGACTTGAATTATTATGTTGGTTTTGGTAGTGATAAGGAGCAACCCATCGCTTTCGAACAACTGGAGTCGTGGCTCCAGAACGAGGCGGTGAAGGAACCCGATATGTATGTCGCTCTTTATGGCGAAAATACGGTTCCCCTCGGCGAGGTGGTGAAAGTGCTCAGCATTGCCAATGCCAATAAGTTTAAACTGGTCATAGCTACGCAGCCTATCGAGTCTGCCTCAAAGTAGCTGTGCCTAAAATGTCTGCTTATGCAAATAGAAGAAAAAGCTAAGGTGTGGGGTGGTGTTGTTACTGTCATCTTCCATATCTTGTTGCTGCTTTTACTTTTGTTCTGTTTCTTCGACCGTGTTCAGGTGTTGGAGGAAGATGGTGTGCCTGTTTCTATGGGTGAGCCCGATATGGGTGGCAACGACCTCTTCGAACCTACTCCGGAGACCGAGGTGCAGGAAGTCGCCCAGCAAGCGCCTGCGCAGGTGCCTACTCCTTCTACTCCGGCTCCGGCTGTCGCTCCCAATGTGGCTACTCAGGAGTTAGAGCAGACGGCGGCGGTCCCTAATTCTAAAAAGAAGCAGGAAAAGACCTCGACACAGCCCGATGCCGCTCAGGAAGAAGCCCGCAAAAAGAAGGAACTGCTCAGACAAGAGGAACTTAAAAAGCAGAAGGAACTGGCTGCCGAACAGGCGCGCCTGAAAAAGGAGGAAGAGGCCCGCAAAAAGGCCGAGGCTGAAGCCCTTGCTAAGAAAAAGGCTGAGGAGGACGCCATCCGCCAGAAGGCGAACAATATGGCCAATGTGTTTAAGAAAAAGACGCCTGCCAGCGGAAACGGTACCGATGCCAACTCTTCGGGGACCGGCTCTGGGTCTAAACCTGGCACTCAGGGTTCGCCTAACGGTGCTCAGGGTGCGGGCGGAAATGGCGGAAAGGGCAATGTGTGGTCGCTCGAGGGACGACAGATTGTCGGTACTTTGCCAAGACCTTCTTACACGGTTAACGAGGAGGGGTATGTGATTGTTGATATCACCGTCGATAACGATGGTAATGTGGTGGGTGCCGAAATTAAGAAGAGTTTCGGTATCACGAGTCCGGCTCTGCGTAATGCGGCCCTTCAGGCTGCTAAAAAGGCAAAGTTCAGCAACAAGTCGGGCGGACATTTCAACCAGCACGGTACCATTACTTATAATTTTAAACTTAGATAATGATGAAACTGCATAATCTCTGCTCTAGGGCGCATCGTGTAGCGGCGGCTGCCTTTTTTGCGGTGTCCTTTGTAACTCCTGCTTCTGCTGCCACTATCTCTGCCGATGGCTGGTGGGGACTCGATACCTGTATGGTCAGCCAATTGCCTAAAGCTAAAACGCCGACCTATAAGTTGGATATCCGTATGGCAGAAGGGGCTATTTTCAAACTGACGAAAGACGGTACGGTCGTCTCGAACGCTAAAGTGGTCCTTTCTCCGGCTATGGCCGCTTCGTTCCAGTGGGAAACCGGTTCCGACGGGGTGACCCCTGCCCTCCGTTTTACGGGTAAGGGACATTCTGCCGAACTCTACTATATTTGTGGTAACGGCAAGGACACTATTGCTACGGCTAAGTCGGTGGCATTCGAGAATGTCGTGACTGTAGCCGGACGTACTTTGGCCGGCCCTTATCCGCGCCGTATTATCGACTCTAAAGAGTCTGGCTCTGTTTCTGTGAATGTTACGGTAACAAAGGCTGGTTATGTCGAGGGCGTCAGCATTGCCAAGTCGAATGGGGTGAACAACCCTCATGTCCGTAACGAAATTCTTTCCGATGCTTTGCATCTGCGTTTCTCGCAGGGGAATGCCGACCAACACGGTACGGTTACCTACAACCTTTGTGCCGACGATTACAACGAGGCGCTTGCCGCTCAACGCAAACGTGAGATGGATGAGCGCCGCCGGCTGCATAAGGAGGAGAAAGTGCGGCAAAATGCCACCAGCAAGGTGGCTAACGCATTCAGCAACAACGCCAATTCGTTCGAGTTGCAGGGCCGTACGCTTGCCAAGGCGATGCCACAGCCTGCTTATAACGGTAAACAGCACGGATGGGTAGAGGTCAATATCACTGTCGACAACAGCGGCAATGTAACAAAGGCTTCTGTCGGACGGCGCTCGAAAGACATGACCGACCAGGCTGTCTTCAATGCGGCTGTCGAGGCGGCTAAGGCTACCAAGTTCAACGCTGTTAATGTATCCGACATGCCTAACCAGTTGGGTACTATTACTTATCATTTTTCTGCTAAATAATCATGATTAAAGTCTTTACTTTCCTTATAGACGGCTTCGAACCTAGCGAGGCTATTGTTCCTATCGACTTTATGCGCCGGGCCAAATTCGACGTGACTGTCGTTTCCCTTATGGGGCGTAAGCAAGTCAACGGGTCGCAAGGTGTGTCGGTTGTTGCCGACGCCCTTTTCGACGAGGTGAAAGACCAGTTCCCTAATGCCGACCTGCTCTTCCTGCCGGGTGGCCCCAAAACGGTTAACTATCTTGAATACGACGATTTGAAAGAGGTGGTGATGGCACATTTCAAGGCCGGGAAAAAACTGGCTGCCATCTGTGCTGCCCCTATGGTGTTTGGCCGCTATGGCATTCTGAAGGGGGAGAAGGCTACTTGTTATCCGGGCTTTGAGGGCGATTTAGAGGGTGCTGAGTTCGTCCACCAGCCAGCGGTTGTTTCGGGTCAGTTTATTACTGGTGCGGGCGCTGGCGCTGCTGTCTATTTCGGTTTCAAACTGGTGGAGGCTTTGGCAGATAAACGGGTGGCCGATCAGATTCGTTCTTCTGTCAATTACCAGAAAGAGGTTTAATAACGCTTACATACCTGTTAAATATGTTGAACATCGGAGAAATGAACACATTGAAGGTCGTCCGTATCGGAGGGCCTGGTTACTACCTCGACGGCGGTGACGACGAGGGAGAGATTTTCTTGCCGAAAACCGACGTTCATACCGATGTTGAGGTAGGCGACGAGGTGAGTGTCTTTCTCTTTAGGAACGCCAAGCGCAATGCGATGGCTACTACGCACGAACCGTCGGTCATGCCCGGTCATTTCGGTTACCTGACGGCCGACCAGGTGTCTACTTACGGAGCCCTGCTCGACTGGGGCATCTCTACTCCTCTGTTTATGCCTTCACGCGAGTGGAAAACGCGTATAAGGGTGGGGGGAAGCTATCTGGTTTATGTCTATTACGACAAGGAGACCGAGCAGATTATTGCCACTATGCACACCGAACGTTACCTCGACCTCGTAAAACCCGCTTTTGCCATGAACGACGCTGTGTCGGTATTGTTTACTGATACACATCCGCTTGGCTATAAGGTGATTGTCGACGATGCCTTTAAAGGTATGGTCTACAATAACGAGATTTTCGAGTATGTGGAGATTGGTATGCGCACTACTGGCTATGTGAAGTATGTGCGTGCCGACGGCAAGATTGACGTGGCCCTGCAAAAACAGGGGCTGAGTGTGGTCAACACGATTGACGACCTCGTTATTTCTGAGTTGAAGCGTAACGGCGGATTCCTTGCTGTTACCGATAAATCGGACCCTGACGAGATTGCCGACCTTTTCGGATGCAGCAAGAAATCCTTTAAGAAATGCATCGGTGTGCTCTACAAGCACCGTCGTATCGCTATTGAAGACGATGGAATCCGCTTGCTGAACGAAAAACCGGATAACAAGGTCTGATTATACGATTCCTTCACTATTTGCTGACATAAGGGCACATTTGAACCGAATGTGCCCTCTTTTTGTGTCTTTTTGTTTGCTTACTTTCCGAATTTTGCTATATTTGGTATAATTGATTCCTATAACTAAGTTGTATGGTGGGGCTCAAGTTATTTTACACGTAACTAAACAAAAATGAAAGTTATGGACACTTTGCTTATAAATAATGTTTTACTAGATGGCATCCGTCAGAACGTCCTGATTGAGGGCAACCGTTTCAAAGCCATCTCTACTGAAAAAATAGAGGTGGCTGCAACAGAGGTGGTCGATGGAAGCAGGTTCGCTATGGTACCGCCTTTCTATAACGGGCACTGTCATGCCGCTATGGTACTTTTACGCGGGTTTGCCGACGACCTTCCGCTTCAGGCATGGCTCAACGACTCTATCTGGCCGATGGAGGCCAAACTGACCGCAGAAGATATCTATGCCGGCTCGCGTCTGGCTATTCTTGAGATGATTAAGTCGGGTACGGTTTTTTTTGAGGATATGTATTGGGAAGAGCAGGAAACAGCCCGGGCTGTAGAGGAGATGGGGGTGCGTGCCGCCATTGGGGTGTCGCTGATGGACCGCCAGTCTGCTGCCGAGAAAGACCGGCTCTTTGAACGGCTGCGCCATTACAAGCCTACCGAGCGGGTGTCGTATACTGTTGCTCCACACGCTATCTACACAGTTGGTACCGAGTTGCTGCTGCGCTGTAAGAAGGCGGCCGACGAGAACGGACAGTATCTTAATATTCATCTGGCTGAAACTATGACCGAGGATGCCGATTGCCGGAAAGCACACAATGGTATGTCGCCTGTCGAATATATGGACAGCATCGGATTGTTGTCGCCTAAAACTATATTGGCGCATGTGGTGCACGTCGACCAGCGCGACCAGGAAATTCTGGCCCGGAGTGGGGCAGTGTGCGTGCACAACCCGGCGTCGAACATGAAGCTGTCGAGTGGTGTGTTTAAGATGAAGGAACTGCAGAAAAACGGTTGCCGCATAGCGTTGGGAACCGATGGCGCCTCGTCGAACAACAATCTTGATATGATCGACGAAATGAAACTGGCTGCTCTGCTGGCCAAGTGTTATGCTGACTCTGAAGCGGGTGCGGCTACCGATATCTTTAAGATGGCCACACAGTGGGGCGCAGAAGCGTTTGGCTTGGATGCCGGCGTAATTGCCGAAGGTAAACTTGCCGATGCCCTGCTTATTGACTTAGACAACGAAAAACTCGTGCCTAACTACAATCTGGTTTCGAATCTGGTTTATGCGGCCGATTGCAGTTGTATCGACACCGTTATCTGTAATGGTAAGATTATTATGCGCAACCGCGTTGTGCCGGGCGAAAAAGAGATTATAGAACAGGCCCGCGCCACTTGCGATAGCCTTATTGCAAGGAAGTAGGTGTAAGTGGGTGAAAATGTGGGCTTTTTGTGCGGATGAAAAACTATGAACTATTGCACTTTTTGCAACAGTTTAAGTTAAGAAAGAATAAGGAACAGACAATCATATTATTAATCACTCTATTCTATATCTATAATCTGTTTTTTTTATATGATTATTTTATGTGATTGTATGGTTGCGTAAATGATTGTGAATTCGATTTTTTTCTTTTTGAGTTGTCAAATTTTGTTTTACAACTCATTAAAGATTTAGCATCATCTTTGTGATTTTCCCAATTTTGCAACTCATATACAAAAACAACGGGTGCTGGCCTCAGCCAGCACCCGTTGTTTTTTTCGTTTATTTTTTGAACTTTCCTGCCAACGCATTCAGACTTTCTTGGCTTGCTGGTGCGTTGTTCGCAGCTTGTTTTGCCGCTGCAGATTCAGCTTTCAGCTTGTCTTTTATTTTCGTCAAGATGGCTTTAGTGTCGTGCGAGAAGTCGTTTTGCATCATCCAGCCGTAATAGCTGGGCTCTACTTTCAACACGTCGGTTACTTTCTTGCCTTTGTGCTTGCCGAAATTGAAGACCGGCTCGTGTTGGTCGTTGTAGACCATAGCCCCGGCAAAATCGACGTTCTTGGTGAAACTGGTGTATTCCGACAAGAAGTCGATGTTGTTTTCAATATCGCTGTATCGGTCTAACTGAGCCTTCAGCACCTCGTAGGTCGCTTTGGTGTCGGCCGTCGCCCCGTGTGCGCCTATCAGATCGGCATCGCAGTAGAATTTATAGGCGGCCGTAAGTGTGCGGGGCTCTTTTTTGTAGAAAATGGTCTGCACATCTACAAATTTGCGGTCGTGCAGATCCACTTCTACGCCTGCGCGGTAGAACTCTTCTGCCAATAGCGGTACGTCGAACTTGTTCGAGTTGTAGCCGGCTATGTCGCAGTCGGCCAACTCGTTTTTTAGCTGTTCTGCTATTTCTTTGAATGTCGGACACTCTTTCACGTCTTCATCCTTTATGCCGTGAATGGCACTGCTACTTTCGGGAATGTGCATTTCCGGATTGATGCGGCGTGTCTTGATGTCTTCGTCTCCGTTCGGATACACTTTTACGAACGATATTTCAATTATGCGGTCTTTCCCCACATTGACCCCGGTCGTCTCTAAGTCAAAAAAGACTAACGGGCGGGTTAGATTCAGTTTCATTGTCTTTTCTTACCTCGTTTTCTCTGATTTGTTCCCTCCTTCTTGAAAAAAGGAGGTTTCTTTGCTTACTGATTTTGCCAGAACGTTAAATCATGATTGGCATAATCAGCATCAGAATCTCGCGGCTGTCGCTGTCTTCACTGTTGAATGGGAACAGCAGGGCTGCGCGCTGTGGGTCTTGAAGGTCAATTTCCACCTCTTCGGTCTTGAGGTTGGAAAGAATTTCAAGGAGGTACGGACTCTTGAAGCCGATGGTCATTGGTTGGCCGTCGTACTGGCATACGAACTTCTCTTCGGCCGAGATCGAGTAGTCGACATCTTGTGCCGAAACAGTGATCAAACCATCTTCTATGTCGAGTTTCACAAGGTTGTTGTCTGCATTCGAGTAGACGGCTACACGACGCAGGGTCCTGATGAACGAGTCCCTTTTAACTATCAGTTTGTATTCGTTGTTGGTTGGAATGACTGAATTGTATGCTGGATATTTGCCTTCTACCTGACGGCAGACCAGCGTGTAGTTGCTCATCTGGAAGTGGATGTTCGAACGGTCGAAACGTACCTCCACATCCATTTCTTCTTTGGCCAATATGTTGCGCAACAATCCGGTTGGTTTGCGTGGCAGTATGAACATGGCGTTGTTCTGACCTTTGATGTAGTTGTTGCGTATGCGCACCATTTTATGTGAATCGGTTGCCACTACTGTGGTCATCTCGGTGCTGATGTCGAACCCGATACCGGTCATTTGCGGACGGCTGTCGTCTGTCGATGCGGCAAAGGCTACATTCTCGAGGTTGAATTGGAGATCCTTGGCTGGGAAAACGACCGAGTTGATGTCGCCTTCCAATACCGGCAGTACAGGAAACTGGTCGGCACTTTCGCCTGTAAAGTCGTAGTGGCCAGTATCTGTAATCAACACCATACGGAGGTTGTCGAGGTTGATGTCGAAGGTGAGTGGCTGGTCGGCAAACTCTTTCAGTGTGCTCAACAGACGGTTGGCCATCACACAGATGTTGCCTTCGCCTTCCACGTCGGCTATCGGCATACTGGTTACGATGGTGGTCTCCAAGTCCGACGCTGTCATTTCCAATTTGTCGCCTTGAATCTTGAACAAGAAGTGGTCTAGAATGGGCAGCGTGTTTTTGCTGTTGATTACACGGCTGATGTTTTGCAGATGCTCAAGCAAGTCTGCGCTCGATGCGGTAAATTTCATATTTTTTGTCTTTTGTTTTTATTTTTCTCGTTGTCTAAATTCCCATATATCTGTCACAAATATACATAATTTTTCCTATTGTCGCTATGCTTTGTTTGTGACCGTTTGGGGCTGGTTTGGTACAATATGGCGGGCGTGTTTTATTTGGTGTACCTCTTCCGTCTGTACAGGTAGTAGCCGCCGCCTATCAGTCCCAATACAACCAAAGGAAGCAGCACGTTGGCTATCTGCCAGAACTTCCTTATGGTCGATGCCTGCTTGTTGAGGAGTCGGAGTTGCAGTTCGCGCGAGCGCAGCTGCATCCAGCCTTCGTCGTCTGTCAGGTAGTTCACGCAGTTCATAATGAAGTCTTTGTTACCGTACTGGCGGCCCTCGTAGCGGTCCATACCCAGTGGCACAATGTTGGGTTGTCCGTCGCTGCCGGGTACTACGTCGTTACAGATGACGTCGGCATCAGCTATCACAATCATTTTTGTCTCGTAACTGCGGTTCGACTGCGGCGTTTGGCTATAGATGCCTTCTGGCCTGAGCCGGTGGTTGAAGACCGATGCGAAATGTCCCTTCATTGCCACTGCTATGGGGGCGTTGCCTGCGTTGAAATAGCCCTCGCGCGGGTCGATGTTCACAATGCCCATACTCACAATGCTTGGCATTTGCTGTATGCGGGTGCTTGTCGATGTTACCAGCAGTATGTCGCGTGTTATGTCTTTGTCGTCGCCCACCGCCTTTATAAGGCTGGCGAACTCGCTTTTTACTGGGGTTATGTTTTTGCTGATGGGGTGTACGGGCGAGGTCAGCAGCAGTGGTGCGTAGTACCAGGGTTTGGGCTTCCATTTTGGTGCTTCGTTTTCGGGCGCTGTGTTGACTGGCAGTTTTGAACACTGGGCGTCTTGTACCAATACGGGTTCAATGCGTACGCCGTAGCGGAACAACTGGTCTTCAAGGTTCAACTCGTTTCCCACTCCTATGGTCTCGCTGGCTGTCTGGAGGCTGTCTAGCGAGATGCGCACGCCGTCTATCAACCATAGTACCTTGCCGCCGTGCATTACGTACTGGTCTATCAGGTATTTGTCTTTCTCGCTGAACGGTTGGGTCGGACCTGCCACTATTACAGCCTTATAGGCGAACAGGCTGTCTGGACAGAAACAGCCGCGCAGGTCGCCACGGTCTATCTGGTAATAGTTGCTCAGGCTTTTGCATACGTCGTAGGTTAATATCTCGGGCAGCTCGCCGTGACCTTCGGTGAACAGTATGCGGTCTATCTTTGTCTTGTTCAGTTGGCGTATGGCGTCGGTCAGCGCATATTCAAGGTTGGCACTCGCATTGTTCAGGTTCTCGTCTATGCTGCGGTCGCGGTTGTCTTGGTAAAGGCTGACCAGTTTCTTGTGTCTGCCGTTGCTTATTTCCGCCCACGGACACACTATTCGGGTTATGGTCTGGCCATATTCGTCTTTGTCCTCTTCTTCACGCATGATGGTCAGTCCGCGGCTTTCCAACTCTCCGTAGTGCTTGTCGCGTTCCTCGTCGTTGGCTCCCTGGGTCGGATTCTCGAATACTACTTTCAGGTCGGCATCGGTGTAGGCCGAAAACTCTTCCGCCATCTCTTTTGCCGACTTCCTCAGTTGCAGGAAACCGGCACTCAGGTCTCCGTCTAGGTATAGCTTTATAGTGTATTCTCCTTTCAGGTCTTTCAACAGCTTTTTCGTGTTGTCCGATATGCTGTACCTCTTTTCTGAAGTCAGGTCCCAGCGGAAAAACAGTTTTTCGGAAAGGAAGTAGATAGCGAGTAGGGCGGCCAGCGCCCCGGCTATGTATATGGCTTTCTGTTTCATCTTGTCCAGTTGAATGTTTCAATCATATGTACTATGTCTTCTTTCATGTAGTCGGTAACTGGTGCCAGCGAGTCGGCGTTGGGGGTGGCGTGGAAGTAGAGCGCCCCTCTGAAATAGTGTTTGCTGCTGTCGGTCAGTACAAACTGTATTTGTGAGGCCGCATTCCCCTTTATCTCGTACATGATGCCGTATACCTTTTTCTCGCTGTCTTCGTAGGGCTGTTCGGTAATGGCGTCGGCTTTTGCCACATGCTTGTATACAAAATTGCGGCAGTCTTCCGAAATATCCCTGAAGTTGTCCGTCACCGGTTTATAGTCGCAGTAGATGGTGCTGTGCAGCTGCGGATAGGCAATGTTGAAGCCATATTTGTCGTTGGCGCGTTCGGCCTTTTCCACAACCAGACACAGGGAACTGTCGGCTATCTCGAACGTGAACGGGTATTTCTTGTTGTTGAATGTGGTGTAGCTCTTCTTAGGCAGGTCTATCCTGAAATAACCCCGCGGACGGGGTTGGTAATGGTCGCAACTGCCCAGCAGGGTTATGCTTGCCAGTAGCGCAAGTGCTAATATGCCTTTCTTTCTTCTCATTTTTCAGTCTGGTATGTGCAGTTTTACTCTCTTAATGCGACGGTTGTCTGCCGATATAATTTGGAACAGGTAGCCGTCAGTCTCGATTTTTTCTCCAACAACTGGAATGTCGCCCTTTATTTCAAGCAGCAGACCTGCCAGAGTGTCGGCATCTGCTCCGTATTTCTCGAAAACCGACCGGTCAATTTTCTCTATCTTGTAGAAGTCGTTCAGCAGCAGTTTCCCCTCTAAAATGTAATTGTGCTTGTCGAGGGCGGTAAACATTTTTTGCTCGTCGTCGTGTTCGTCGCTGATGTCGCCTACTATCACCTCCAGTATGTTTTCAAGTGTGGCTATGCCGCTTGTCCCTCCGAATTCGTCGACCACAATGGCCATATGGATGTGCTTGCTTTGGAACTCTTTCAGCAACTCGTCTATTTTTTTTGTCTCTGGCACGAAGTAAGGCTCGCGTATCAGGTGCTGCCATTCGAAATCGTCGCCTTTGTCGATGTAGTTCAGCAGGTCTTTTACGTAGAGTACGCCCTTTATGTTGTCGATGCTGTCTTCGTAGACCGGAAGGCGCGAGTATTCTGACTCTTTCACGACTTCCAACACTTTTGGGTAGCTGTACGCTATGTCGAGGTCTACAATGTCAACGCGCGGACGCATAATTTCGTCTACACAGATGTTCCCGAAGTTTACAATCCCTTCCAGTATGGCTTTCTCTACGTCCTGCTTCATGTTTTCGGCATTCAGGGTCTCGTGCAGCTCGTTAAGCGATATGCGGTGCTGTGTCTTTACTTCCAGCCTCTGGTTGACTATATTTGTCGTTTTCCTTAGAATATAGCCCAGTGGCCTGTAGAGTACGACAATGAACCACATTTGCCCCGAAAACAGGTAGAGGGTGCCCAGTCGCCTTCTTGTCCTCAATAACGCTGGCAGAAAATCGCCTGCCATGGCTATAAGGAGAAGTGACACCAGCAACTCTGTCAGCAGCAGCAACCATTGCGGCAACTCGGCTGCAATGCCGGTTAGTGCGGCCAGTTGCTTGACCGTGACGGTTATGCAGACAATGCCGCAAACCAATGCCGTATAGTAGCCTGCCACTATCGAAGACAGGGTCGAGACTGCGTTTCTCAGCAATTTTTTCACCTGATGGTATTCTTCTGCTTGTGAGCCTGCAATGCGTGACAGTTCGTTTTTGGTAAGTGAGTAAAGCGAATACTCGTAAAACGAGCACAGAAACAGCTGGTATAGGAAGACAATGCTGCCTATTGCTGCCGCCCACAGTAGGCTTTGGCTTGACGCCGTTGCTAAAAGGTTGTGCAGACTGTCTGGCTCTGCCGCCGGTAAAGGGTTCGTGTCCAATAGTCAATTTTTTTTGTCTGTCTGTTCCCTTCTTTGTGAAAAGAAACAGAGGCGGCAAAATGCCACCTCTGCAAATATACGAATTTTGTATGTCTTTTTGTTTTTTTCACTCCCTAAATAGAGGGTCCGGTCTTGTTAAAACGGAAGTCCGTCGTCTTCTACCGGAGCGTCAGCTTTGTTGTACTCTTGTGTAGGCTCTGCTGCGGTTTTCGGTTGCTCTGGCACACTTTCGCTCTCGCCCGGCTTCTTTCCGAGCAACTGCATCTCGTTGGCTACTATTTCTGTAACGCTGCGCTGTATGCCTTGCTGGTCGGTCCAACTGCGGGTTTGCAGCTTGCCCTCTATATAGAGCGGCGTGCCTTTCTTTACGTATTGTTCAGCTATTTTTGCCAGATTGCGCCACAACACAATGCGGTGCCATTCGGTGTGTTCGGGAATCTGGGTGCCGTTCTTCGCTTTATATCCACGGGTGGTGGTGGCCAGGGAAAACGTCGCTACTGGAAGGTCTTTGTCTACATATCTCACTTCGGGGTCACGGCCAACATTGCCCACTAGAATCACTTTGTTTACTGATGCCATAGTAGTTACTGGTTTTTGTGGTTAATTTTGAGTTTGTTGTTTTCTTTTGAACAGAACGTGCTGTCCCATTCTTTTTTAAAAATAAGTATTTCTTTCTGTTACTCCAAATGCCAGTTGCCTTTTTTTGCCGTTTCTGCCCTATAACATATATTTCTGTGTGCCGGAAGGCGTTGCCGATTTTGTTTGCTGCCGGGTGCCGATGGGGGGCGCTGTCCTTGTGGCGGCCTTCCGTTTTTTTACGGGTCTTCCTTCTCCCTTAGCAGTTCAATAAGTCTTGGTATCGCCAATTCGTCAAACTCTCCGGCTGTTACGGCTTGCTCGCAGTCTTTCAGTGTGGCTGCCGTGGCTGTGCAGAAGAAGAGGGTGGCGTGCAGGGTCTGGTGGCTGAGCTGGTGCTTTATGCTTTTGCCCTCCTTCACAACAGAAAGTCCCTTCATCCTTTTTCTCAACGCTTTAAAGTCTTTGCCCGCAAACAGGTCCTTTTGTTCCAGTTCTGTGGCATTCTCTATCATCGGAAAGTCGAACAAGCCGGTCCAGATGTCTTTCCCTTTCCGTTGGTTCGCTATAATGCGTCCGTCGGGTAGCGTTATCTGGAAATAGTAGAAGTAACGGTCGTGGACTTTGGTCTTCTTCTCTTTTACGGGCAGTTGTTGCCATTGTTTGTTCGCGAGCGCATAGCATTTGCCCGATAGCGGACAATTGTCGCATTGTGGGTTCTGGGGGGTGCAGATGGTGGCTCCCAAGTCCATCAACCCCTGGTTGAAATTGCCTGGATTGTCTGTGCTGACCAACTCTGCGCCGAGTCTGGCAAACTCTTTTTTGCCTTGTGTGCTGTCGATCGGGGTGTTGATGCCGAATACGCGCGCCAGTACACGGTATCCGTTGCCGTCAATGGCGGCGTGTGGTAGTCCGTAGGCCAGGGCGGCTATGTCGGCGGCGGTGTAGTCGCCTACTCCTTTCAATGCTTTCAGTCCTTCGTAGGTGGCTGGCATGTGGCCGTTCAAATTGTTACAGACGTGTTTGGCTGCGGCGTGCAGGTTGCGGGCTCGGCTGTAATAGCCCAACCCCTGCCAGTATTTCAGTACCTCGTCTTCTTTCGCTTCTGCCAAATCGGCTACTGTTGGAAAACGATTGGTAAGGCGTAGGTAGTAGGGGAGTCCCTGCTCTACGCGTGTTTGTTGCAGCACCACCTCCGATATCCATATCTTGTACGGATCGTGGGTCTCGCGCCAGGGTAGTTGCCTGCCGTTCTCTGCATACCAGCTGAGCAGTAGGTCGCCAAACCAACGGTTGTCAGATGCTGCGCTCATAGGTCAGACTGATGCTGGCGTAGGTTACTTCTCCGTTGACGGGTGGACGCATTTTGCGGACCTCCACTTCAAGACGCTCTATTTCGGGGTAGTGCCCAACCAGGGTTTTACGAATGCGGTAGGCCACATGCTCTATCAACTTTGACGGACATTCCATTTCTGCCTTGACCAGGTCGTACACTTCGGCATAGTTGATGGTCCCGCCGAGGTCGTCTTCCTCTTCCGCTTTGTGCGTGTCGGTCTCTATGCTGATGTTCACCTCATAGTTGTTGCCGATGACCGATTCAACTGGTAACACCCCGTGCAGGGCGTGGAATTTCATTCCCTGTAATGTTATTTTCGACATGTTGTGCCTTTCGGTTAATCGTCTGTGCTTGTTTCTGACTCTTGTGCGTCACCGTCCGCCTCCTGCCCGTTGCGGAAGAAACTGAAGTTCACGTGTCCGTAGTTGCGGTGGTCGCTGAAATGTTTGTGGTTGGCGAAACTGAAGTTTTTCGGATGCTCCAGAATGAAAAGCCCTCCTGACTTTAAAAGCCCTTTCTCGAAAACGAGGTCGGGCAACTGGGGCAGTTCTTCTAGCGCATAGGGCGGGTCGGCGAAAATGACGTCCCATTTTCCGCCTGTGTTGTTCACAAATTTGAAGGCATCGGCCTTTATCAGGTTTATACGGTCGGCCACTCCTAAATCGTTGATCGTTTTTCTGATAAAACTGTAGTTGATGCTGTTTTTCTCGATGGTCACGATGTCGCGGCTGCCCCTCGATGCGAATTCGAGGCTTATGCCGCCTGTGCCACCAAACATATCGAGCACACTGGCCTCTTCAAAGTCAATCATGTTGTTCAGTATGTTGAACAGGCTTTCTTTGGCCATGTCCGTTGTCGGACGGGCCTGCAGGTTGGTCGGTGGCATAAATCGCCGTCCTTTAAGTTCGCCTCCTATAATGCGCATATTGTTGTTATGTTGAATAAGTCGTAGTATTCGTGCCTGTTGGCCAGTTTCTTTATATTGCCGGTATAGTCAAACATGTCGTTAGGGCTGGCTACCGCTATGTGCCTGATGTAGCGTTTCAGCAGTGGCGTGGCAGCGTCGGGCAGTTTTCCCCATAGTTCCACCTGCATTTCGTTTTGGTCGAACTGGAGGGTGTGGAGCACATTCATTGCAAAGTAGAGCAGGTCGGTGGCTGTTTCGTAGCTGTATGCGTTGGCCAGTTGTAGCCGGCCTTTTTCGGCAACATACACACACATCTGTTTGTCGCGGACGTCCAGACCCATATAGCCTTTCTCTGCCCTCTGGCTGGCCTGCAGTGTGTAGGCAATGTCTGCTGCCTGTATTGGGTATAGGCTGGCGTTCGGAAATTTCGATTTCAGGGCCACGCTGTCAGCCCCTGGTTCATACAGGCATCTTGTTCCTGCGGTCGCAATGTCTGCCTCGCATAGGGGTGAGGCGGGTGGTTGACCGAAGTTGAGTTCCCATATGGCGTTTGCATCGGTACCCTCTATGTTGGCGGGTAGCAATGTCCATTTCTCACAATCGTCTATCACATTCATCCGCTGGAATTCTTCGCCCAATAGGCCCATTTGCTCCAATGAGAGTTCCGCATTGTCGGAATTTACGTCGTAGAGGACGCTGTAACTGCGGGTGGGCCTGTTATATAGGGAAAAACAAAATCCACCTGGCCGAAGCCGGATGGATATTGTGTAATCGGTTGGATTTATGCCTTTTAGATGAGATTGTGCTATCTCTATATTGTGCATTATTATTCCCAGTTACCTGCGTTGTTGTTTGGAATCTCAACATCGCCCACTTTCAAACCTGCGAATTTCTCCAAGTTCTTTGCCTGGGCGTTCATGTTGATAATCTCTTGTTTGTCAAGACCATTCAGGTAAACATCGTTCAATACGCTTGCTTCAAACAATGGAATGCTGAAACCTGACTTTTCGTTGAACTTCATTACCGCATTCATTACGAATTTGTCTTTTCCGTTGGTGAAAGGAACAATGTCTAGGGTGTCAATAGGGTAGTCTTTACCGAACTCAACTTCCATAACACTCTGGAATACGGTGTCGCGGCGGAAGTAGCTCTTGAACGCCTCGAAGTCCTCAATTCCATATTTAGCAGCATCTGAGCCGTTGTTCTTGTAGACCATTTCCCAGGCCTTCTTTTCTGTAAGGCCCTTTTCCAACTGCTGGTCGGTAATGGTTCCCTTCTTTTCTACCACTTTCTTCTGACCCTCTTTCACAAATGTTTTCAATGAGTCGAAGTTAGCGGTGTAGTGGCCATAATTCTCTTTGAAGCATTCCTGTGCCTTGCGGATGTCTACCAACTTCTTGATTACTGCTGCCTGGCGTTTGTCTTTTGCATCTCCAAATGCGATTGGTTTCTGGATGCTCTTGCAAAGCAGGAATCCCATAACTAATATGGCAACGACCAATACGGCGTTCAATACTGTTTTAATCATAATTTATTTGTTCTTTTATTTTCTTATCGCTTTTTATATTCTTCTTGCAAATTTAGGAAAAAACAAAAATAATAGTCAATTTTACCCGCTTTTTATTTTAAAAATATGGTTAATCAGTTTTTGGCCGATAAAATAAGGGACGAATTCGGACTCCTTCCTACTCCACAGCAGGACACTGCCATCGACCAGCTCGCCTCTTTCTTGTGTTCTACCGATCAGAATGCTGTGTTTTTGCTGAAGGGCTGTGCCGGTACGGGTAAGACGTCGCTTGTCAGTGCGCTTATACGTACTCTTGCGGGGTTCCAGCAAGATGTGGTACTGTTGGCTCCGACTGGCCGCGCGGCTAAGGTCTTGTCTTCTTATGCCGGCCGGCCGGCTTTTACCATACACCGGTTTATTTACCGGCAGAAGGTGGTGGGGGAGTTCGACGGGGCGTTCGACCTTAATTTCAACCGCCATAAAAACGCCGTTTTCGTGGTCGACGAGGCTTCGATGATTGCGAACGGATCTGCTGAGGGCAATTTCGGTACAGGCCGCCTGCTCGACGATTTACTACAATTTGTGTATAACGGCGAGGGAAACCGCATTGTCTTCGTGGGCGACTTGGGACAGTTGCCGCCTGTTGGCGAATTGATGAGCCCGGCGCTTGAGAGGACGGGATACGAGCGGTGCGGATTCTCGGTTTTTGAGTGCTTCCTTACCGATGTGGTCCGACAGTCGGAGCAGTCGGGAATCCTCTATAATGCTACGCAAATGAGGCTCCTTATGCCCGATTACGACGGGGCGCTGCCCGATATTGTGACGGAATCGTTCTCCGATGTCAAAAAAATTACTGGTGCGGAACTGGTGGAGGAAATTGCTTCGGCCTACAGCCATTATGGTATTGATGACACTATTGTTATTTCCCGTTCTAATAAACGGGTGAATGTTTTTAACAACGGCATCCGGAACATGGTCCTTTACCGTGAGGAGGAACTCACTTCCGGCGATTTGGTGATGGTGGTGAAAAACAACTATTTCTGGACTCGTGAACTGAAAGAACTTGACTTTATTGCCAACGGCGACGTGGCCGAGGTGAAACGCGTGCGGCGCCATGCCGACCTTTATGGCTTCCGGTTTGCCGATGTGTTGCTCTATTTTCCTGACTACGATGTGGAGATTGATGCCAAAATTATGCTCGATGTCCTTCAAAGCCAGGCGCCTTCGCTCTCGTATGAGGACAACCGCAGACTTTATGCCGAGGTGGAGGCCGACTATGCCGATGTCGGCAACAAGCGGGAACGCTATAAGAAGATGAAGGAAAACCCCTACCTCAATGCTTTGCAGGTGAAATTCGCTTATGCGGTCACCTGCCACAAGGCGCAGGGCGGACAGTGGAGCTGTGTGTTCCTCGACAAAGGTTTCGTTCCAGAGGAACAACGCGATGTTGACTTCCTGCGTTGGCTCTATACGGCTTTTACACGCGCTACACAAAAAGTCTATCTGGTTAACTGGGATGAGAAGTGACCTCTTTGTACCTTTTGTTCAGACTTCTACTTGATGTTATGGGGCGTCTTTTCTATTATGTAACGCAGGCACAGTCCTTCGTATCTGTTCTTGGAAAGGATTTTTGGCTTATTCCCGTCAAAACAGAGGTATAAGGCTTTCGATGGGTCGTTTAAGCAAAGAGACGATGTCCAGTAACATCCTTTATTCAGGTCCCAGTAGCCGGTGTCCTTAGTCGCGTCGCTTTTGTAATTTGTGAGAGGAAAAATTATGAGTTTCCCGTTTGTCTTAGAGGTGCCAACCACGAATTTTTCCCAATCTGGAACCCACCAATTGCAGCCGTTGATTAATTCTTTAAAGTCGGTGTAAGTGGGTATCCGCCTTATTATAAGTGTGTCTCCTCTGAAAAATGTGTCTATTTTAATGCGGTCATAATCGTTTAAGATCCTGTCGCATATTCTACCTTTTTTGTCATAGACCGGTGTGCTGAAAACGTCTGATATGTTGTCGTCCTGGAGATTGAATGGAAGGCTGTAATTCTTTTGTGTGAAAGTGTCTTTGCTGGTGGTTTCTCCCCATGCAAAATACTCACCCTGCTCCCAATATTCTTTTGCCCCTATATTATGTGCTTCCCATAGGTTGCCGCTGGGTAATCCTAAGTCAACATATTTGTAATATGAACAGCGTGAACTCCACATTAAGTCGGGATATAAGACCTTTTCTTCTGTCTCTACGTTCCACTTGTTGTTGCCTTTCCCGCTGAATCCGGTCTGATTCTTGTACCAGGTCAACACTGCTGCAATTACGAGAACCGTTAATACTATCCAGTCTGTCGCTCCAAATTTTATTTTCTTCAAAGACATGTTCGTCGGTGTTGTTTATACTTCGCAAAAATAATTGAAAAACGTTTTTTTATTGGTCGTATTTATGAAAACAGTTAAATTTTTGCTATTTTAGTAAGTTGTTTAAAGTTCGCTATGTGTAGCATAATCTAATACTATAAAATAAATGAAAAACGCAACCGACATTCTCGTTGACATCTCCGACAATATGGAGGGCAACGGAAAACTTTTCGCTCAACGTGTTCTTAATGAGGAAATCTTACCGTTAATAGATTTCTCGCAGATTACCGGTCTGAAGACGTTTATGGCGTCAGGCCCTGTCTGCCTGGTTATCCGTTCGGTCGATTTGGGTATCAACCAGCGGTACGAGTTTGAACAGAAAATCAACAACCTGCCAATGCCTAACTCTGGCTCACCAATCTCTACGGCTATCCGTGAGTCTGTTGCCGAACTGAAAAAGCAGGATGCCGATACGAAGCGTATCATTATTGTGACTGCTGGTGTCGACACTTTGGCCGGTTCTTATCTGGTTGCTGTCAACGAGGCCGCTGCCGAGGGTATACAGGTCTCTCTTGTCGTTATCAACGACAATGCCAGTGTGAGGTCGGCTGCCGAGGCGGCTGCTGCGGCTGGCAAAGGTGCCGCCTGCTTCGTCAGCGATGCTACTTATAATGCTGCCGACGTTCGTTCTGAAATCAACAAACTGGGCGCTGCGCTTAGCGGACAGGCTGTTGCTAAACCCGCACAACCTGCTCAACCACAGCAGTCTGCACAACCTGCACAGCAAGCTTCTACTTCTCAGACTTCTTCGGCCGACCAGTTCGCGTCGAGCCAGAAGCAGGAAGAGCCAAAGCAGAGCAACGACTTCTTCCAGAACGTGAGAGAGGCTGTTGATGATATTAAGTCTGAGGTCCGCCAGAAATTGCAGGATGGTGGCATTATCGATATCGATGACTTCAAGTCTACTTTCAACGAAACTGTCAAGTCTGTTAGCGAAACGGTTTCTTCTATTTTCGAGCCTATCAAGGAAGAAAAGGCCGAAGCTAAAACTGAACAGTTCGCTAGCTCTACTTCTTCCGATTCTACCGATTCTTCTGAAAAGGCTGAAACGGAGTCTGTTGACTTGGCCGAGATTATTGCTAAGAACAAGGAATCGCTCAACAAGTTGCAGGCCCAGGCTACCGAAAGCATCAGCCTGCTGATGGAAAGCTGCACCAAGGCTATCAACGACTTGCAGGGTAAGGCTTCTGCAAAGATTAACGAACTGATGAACGACCACAACTCGTCGGCTTCTAACCTTATGCAGAAGAGCGCCGAGGCTTTCAATAAATTGTCGGAGGAGAAAGATGCCGCCCTCGACAAAGTACGTCAGCTCATTGCCGACGACAAGGCGGTCATCATCCATACCGACAGCGAGTTGGCCGATAAAATTGAAATCAAGAGCCAGCAGTTCCTCAACGCGCACCTGCAGAAGAAGTACCCTGGCCGTGTGAAGTGGATGAACGAGAACGGCGATGCGCAGAAGGGGTACGACTTCTTGGTGGAAGATAACGACTTTGCGAACGTTTCGCACGAGTACGTTATCGCTTGCAAGGGCATTCTCGACGATTCGAAGACTTTCTTCATGCGCCAGCGTGAATGGGAGGCTTGTGTGAAGAATGCACGCAACTACCAGATCTACGTTATTTCTAAAATGAACACGGCCGAGCCTACCCTCACCATCATCGATAACCTGATGGATGCTATCGTCTCTGGTAAGGTGGTGCCTTGTGCTACGGCCAACACTAAGTTGAAGGCGGGCCACGTGGTGCTCACCATCAAGTAAAAAGTTACGGTCGTTACCGGTACTTGATATTTGGTGTCATACCGCAAGGTGTGACACCTTTTTTATTGCCTATATTGTTTGCGTGATATTGTTCTTGCTCTGAAAATCAGCTTCTTGTTTATTCTCCGGGTAATGCCTGTCTCGTATAACTTAATTTTATGTATCTTTGCTCTGCTTTAAAAATAAAATGAAATACTATGAGCAATTGGTTTGAATGTAAAGTGAAATATGGAAAAGTAGATTCCACCGGAAAAGCTAAACGGGTAAGTGAGACCTATTTGGTCGACGCTATCAGTTTTGCCGAGGCGGAAGAGCGTATCAGCCGCGAGGTGGCTCCCTATGTGACGGGTGAATTCGCAATCGCTGGCCTGAAGAAGGCTTCGGTTAACGAGATTTTCGCCCATGAGGAGGGCGACCGCTGGTTCCGCTGTAAAGTGGTCTTTGTCTCTATCGATGAGGTGAAGGGTACCGAAAAACGCATCTCCAGCACCATTCTTGTGTTTGGTTCTGATATCGACAATGCTTGGAAACATCTTAACGAGGCGCTTAAAGACACTATGTCTGATTACGAGGTCGCTTCTATTGCCGACACTACTATTATGGATATCTTCCCTTATTCCGAAAATGGGGGAAACGGTCTGACTCCCGACAAAAAACAGCTGGGGGTTGACGCTGGTGCCGACATCAACGACCTCTTGGCTGACGCCTCTGCTGAATAATTTTTCTTTACGATATGAGTATTGCTTCTAAAATCGCTGAGATCTCAGCCCAACTGCCTTCGGGCACAAGGTTGGTGGCTGTGTCAAAATACCATCCGGCTGAGGCCGTTCGTGAGGCTTATGATGCAGGACAACGCATCTTTGGCGAAAGCCATGTGCAAGAACTAACCGCTAAATACAACGAACTTCCAAAAGATATTGAGTGGCATTTTATCGGACACCTCCAGACTAACAAGGTGAAGTATATTGCCCCTTTCGTGTCGCTTATCCACAGCGTCGACTCTGAACGCTTGCTCGACGAAATAGAGAAGCAGGCTGCAAAGTGCAACCGGCAGATTCCTGTATTGCTTGAACTGCATGTTGCCCAGGAAGAGACGAAGTTCGGCTTCTCAATCGACGGCCTCCGCGAAACACTAAAGGCGGGCGGTTTTGTTGAGAAATATCCGCACATTTTGTTCTCGGGCATTATGGGGATGGCTTCTCATGTCGACGATGAGGAACGCATTCGTGCCGACTTCCATTCGCTGGCTGCTTTCTTCAACGAGGCAAAGGCTTGTGTGCCGACCTTTAAGGAACTCTCTATGGGCATGAGTGGCGACTACCAGATTGCCATAGAAGAGGGTAGCACTTTGGTCAGAATTGGTACCAGCATCTTTGGCGAGCGCATTTATACGTAATAGACTAATCAATAAATATAGAATATGGCTAATACAGAAAACGACGATTTGGAATGTTTCGATGACAAAAAGGCTATCGAATTCATTCAGAAAAACATTTTCCCTGATTACAAGGGCAAACTGACCGACGACCAGATCCAGTACATTCTCGATTGCGAATACGACTACTACGAGTCGAAGGGCTTTTTCGAGGGTGACGAGGAACGCGATGTGGAGTTGGACGAGGAAGAGGAGTTCCAAGCCATTTGCGAGCGGGTGGAAAAGGACGGACGCGCTGCTGAACTGCCGTCTGATGTGATTGGCGCAATCATTGAGGCTAATTACAAGTATTGCGAAGAGTTCGGTATTTTTGAAGATTAAACACACCTGTGCGTGTTGTAGAGTGGGGCGGCAATGGCATTTGTCGCCCTTTTTAATTTTCTTTAGACGATTTGTTAAATGTAATAAAATGTTAAATTTTATCTATATGTCTGTGTTTTAGAGTTTTATTATTATTTTGATGTTAAAGTTGTGTTCACTAGCATAATCTTTATGTTAATATTCTATTCGGTTTTGTGCTTTCTAACATGTTATAAATCAGACTTGATAACTATAAATCAAAAAAAATGTAAAAATTAATGGCGTTTTTGTGAAGATATATTGAAAAAGATATCTATCTTTGCATCGTCAACGACAAGCAAATAAATGTTGTTTAATTTATATTATAAAGAAATGAAAAAAGTAGTTTTATTTTTCGCTGTATGTGCTACTGTAGCACTTTCTTCTTGTGGTAACGCTCCTGCAACTGACAACAACGCTGGTCAGGACACTACTGCTGCTACTGATACTGCTGCTGCTGACACAACAGCTGCTCCTGCAGATTCAACTTCTGCTCCTGCAGATACAACAGCTGCTCCTGCAGACTCAGCTAATGCTGCAAAGTAATTTGACAGACAGTCGAAAAACAGAAACAAAGGGTGTGATTCTCAGAATCACACCCTTCTTTTTTTGCTCGACCAGTTTGCAATGTGCTTCTAACTGGCGACTTCCCGTTTCTAAAATCTGGCTACAGGGTTGTAAGGGGGAATATCTGTTCCCCTTACACTAATCGTCATGGCTAGACCATGAACTTCCCGAACTATAATGCCCCGTCCAAGTTTGGTGGTATGCATAAATAAGAACGGCTGTTTTGCAGTCTGGCAATAGCTCTAATTTGAAATAACGATAATCGTATTTGTAGTCTGACTTCTCTTCCTCCTTTGTTTCTGCAACTTCGGTTTCACTTGCTGCATTATCTTCATCATTCAAATCGTCTTGAGCAATCGCACTTGTTTCTGCAACTTCGATTTCACTTGCTGCATCTTCTTCATCATTCAAATTATCTGAATCTATCGCCTTTGTCGCTGCAACTTCGGTTTCATCATCATCTTTCAAAAAGTCTGGATCAATCGATTCTGAATATCCACGCACAATTGGGAAGAAAAGCACTCTGCCTTTCACTTTTGCAGTCCCGCTTTGGTCTAACTTTTTAAGTTGGGTGCTGTCAATTGGTTCTTCAAACTCAATAACCCATTTCTCGCCTCCTCCGCCTTTGTAAGAAACGACATTGAATTTTGGCAGAACCAGGCTTGAGGCTTCATTCTCGGCTAGGAATTTACGCACGAATGGCTCTTGGCTCCGTTCCTGACAGTGCTTTTCATAACCGTGGTCCATATACGATTTGCAACCTTTGAAAAAGGCAAACGGGAGCACTAGGATGATGAGGAACCAAATGAACATCTTCTTTTTTGATATGTCTTTATGGAACACCTTTTTTAATAAGAATCCGATGATTCCAAAGACTATGGCCAATAGTATGAAATAGACTATGTAGACTATAAATGCTAATTCTAAATATAATTCTATAACTTCTTCCATATAATATGCGTTGTTGGTAGTTTTAAAATTATTCTGTTAATTCGTCTGGCTCAAAGATGCCGTTTCCCCCCTTTGTGGAAATGGACCTCTGGAAAATTATTCATATTGTGCCTAAATGTGTGATTTTTACCCATAATGTTATTTTTTGATGTTTGTATAAATATATAGCTTTTTGATGTCAACAGATAAAATCTGCAAGGTTGCAAACTTTCCGCTTTCCTTAATTGTAGCAAAAGTAGGTATTAAATTCCAATTTTTTTATATCTTTGTCTAGTTTGCTGAATCTATTTGAAATAAATAAACAGATTGAATATATGAATATTGAAGGTGGAGCAAAGGGAGTTGTCTTCTCTCTGGTAATGTCCCTTATTAAAGGTTTGGGTGCTAAAGCAATTGGCATTATTGTTAAAGGACTAATTTTGGGTGTCGTTTTTGCATTGGTGTTGACACCCCTTATTTTTTCGTGGGGTGAATTTAGCAAATTGAGATTCCTCATCTCCGTTGTGTTCTTTTTTGCTGCTATTGCTGGGGTCGTTGTTGTTTATGTCTTGCATAGGGCTCCTGAAATTATCGACCCTTCTATCGACCACACAATTGCCTCTAATTACGACTACCTCCAAAGTAAGGTGGGGGGCATTTCTGAAAAGGTAGATCCTTCCATGCTCTTTAACTCGTCGAAGGCTTTTATCTTGAGTAAACTCGGATTCTTATCGCCTTTCTTGTCGGGTCTGACATACGAACAATTCTCAAAATATGCCAATACTGCGGCTCAACTTGGTAGTAATGTGTCGGGTAAGGTGAATAGCACCTATTCTTATTTGAACAAGTTGCAGGATAGTAAGGACGACCCTGAGGCTTATCTGGTTAATTTCCTTTCGCCAATCAAAGCGTTGTATAGAATTCCTATCAACGACTTGAAAGGCAAAGTAAAACTGGCTCTTATTCTTGTCCCTATTTTGTGCTTGGGAATCCGTATTTGGATGAATGCTGACCTTGTGAAGAGCTTTTTCTAACGGAGTCTTGGACGCTAAGGTCTTTTGTTAGTACTGTCAAATAACAAAGGGTGTGGTTCTCTGAATCACACCCTTCTTTTTTGCATTCCCCCTTGGCTTTGAAAATTTTTGTTTAATTTTGCTTCTGTTGTTTCTTTCTTATGTTTATGAAGAGTATACGAACATACATTATTCTGTCTCTGCTTGTTTCCCTTTCGCTATCTTCAATTAGTGTAAAGGCTAAATCTCCAATCAAACAGTTAATTGAAAGGGCTGAAGGTGGTAATGCTGACGACCAGTTCCGCTTGGCCAACTGCTATAGTTACGGCTATGGTGTGAAAAGAGATTCTGCTAAGGCCAGATTTTGGAAGAATATGGCGCAAAAGAACGGATGCGTTTTGGCTTCTAGTGATTATTGCGATTCTCTTGTAAACCGAACTGATATTGCTAGCCAAATTGTGTGGAATGATTGTCGGCCGGGTTGGAAGTCAAGCTATGTGGAAAAGGATAGCATTTATAATCTCTATTCTCAACTTGTGAGGGAAGACGACCATTCGGCCCTCTTTGATTATGCTTTTTATTTAACAGCAAGTAAGCTATCTTCTTACAGTATTCAGGATCGGCCAATCATTGACTCTTTGCTTAAACGCGCCGATTCTTATTGTATTCCGTGTTTATATGGCTGTGCAGGAAGGTTCTATGAAGACGATTTTGATAACGACGAAAGGTTTTTTGATGAAGATGGCAACCTCAATAAGGCCGGTATAGCACGAATCGACTCTATTCGGAACTTCTATGTAATGGCTAAAGAAAACATAAGGTTGTACTACTTTTATAAAAGTTTGGCTTCAAAGGTTGATGATAAAGAAAGATATTTCCTATCGAAAGCGGCTAAGCAACAGAAGGCTATTATAAAAATAAATCCTCCTTACGGTTATTTGTTCGCTGCTGTCGAAGAACTTGAACAATATAATTACAACAAGGGTATAGATTTGCTCCGAAAGTCAGAACGGTCGGGAAATCTTGCGGCCTCTGGGCATCTGGGTGTGTTAACTCTCTTTGGTCTGGGAACTGAAGCTAATCCGAAGTTGGCTGTTGAGAAAATGAAAAAGGCGGCTGATAATTTATATATGGTAAATGACTATTTGGGTTATTGCTATATGAATGGAATTGGCACTCCGAAAAACGATTCGCTGGCCTACTTGTGTTGGAGTAAAAATGATTATAACAACCCGTTCTCTGCTGGAACTTATTGCCCTTTCCTTAACAAAAAAAGCAGGAATTCAACATTAAAACCTGGCATGAAGATTGATTTGCCAATATTGAAGTGTAAAAATGCGGATATTGAGGCAATCGCAAAGACGATGGATTGGGATTCGTTGCACCATTTTGTGGATATTATCGTTATGGAAACCGATGGACAGAGATGTGTAAGGTTTTGTAACGAACATGTTAAAAGGGATTCTATTCAGGATATTGACTTAGACCGCGTTATACCATGTGTCGGAAAGTTCGACACAAAGGGAACAACTTACTTGGTATATGGCAATTTGGCTGATGACTATTTTGAACAGGTAGGACATGAAGAGTTAATTCTGGCTAAAGGAATTTTATGGTTCGATGGGGTTGATCTCCAATGTGGGGTTATCAACAATAACCGCGTTTACATATTCGACAAGTATTATGGTTCTGGTGTGTCTGTTGGCAAAGTAGGAATCGATGCCATTGATATTGATTATAGTAGATTCAATTTCGACGCGAAAAAACTGAAACGTGAATAGGGTTGTTTTCCTTCAACTTACATTTCTCTTTATTCTTTTGCTAGTATTGCATCGGCATCCAAGTTCCAGTAGCCGGCGCGTAGCGCTGTTTGTTGTATGATGTCGATTCGGGTGCTGTACTGGTCTACTAAGTGGCTGTCTAGAATCAGCAGAAGAGTATCGGCAAAGACCTTTTCTATCGTTTTGTAGTTTTTCTCCCAAATACGCCAGCTTTTCACTCCGTATTTGCAGGCCAATTCGGCCATACAGAGCCGAACGTCTATTCTTCGCTCTACACTTGGGCGCAATGCCTCGAAGTCTTGTAGCGCCTTTTTGCATTTGCTGATGCGGCCTTTGGGTGGACGCACGCCGGTTTTGGTGTATTCTTTCAGGAATACGGTTTTGCATTTCTTTTCGGCCTTCTCTTCGTCCGGATTCAGGAAGTACTCGAAGTAGTCTTTCGCCTCTTTTTTTGAGTCGTAAAGGGCCATCAGCATTTCCACCAAATCTTCTTTGGACATTTCGTTGGCCAGTTTTTCAAATTTCGCTCTGCTCATCGTTTCTTGTTTGGGTCCTTTTTTTGTTTGTCAGTTTCCCTTCCTATTCTAAATCATCGGGCCACCAGAACTTTTTCAGTTCGTCGGTCAGTTTGTCCCAGTCTTGTAGGGTGAATGTTCCGGGCCCCATCATCATAATGGTCATGCTGGTCTCTCCAAACGACCGGTAGATATTTGTGTCACGGAATCCGTTCCTCAGGTAAAACTTGTGGCGTCGTTCCCGCTGTTCTGGGTTCGGACATGGTGTCTGACAGGGACTCTCCATGTCGAGCACGCAGGTTTGACCTTCATATTTCCTAATCAGTCGGGTCAGTATCTCTTGACCGATCCCTTTCCCTCTCAATTCTTCACGAACGGCGAAATACCAATACCAATTGAATTCTTTGCGCGGATAAACTATGGTGAAGCCTAGAAAATCCTCTCCGTTAGAATAGGCTGTGAAGTCTAGCGACATCTGGTCTATTAGGCGCATCAGGTCGTCCCATGGAATCTGTTCGTTCTCGGGGAAGGCTGTCTCGTAGAGGCTGCGCAATACATGGTTGCCGGCATCGGCTGGCGTTATCTGTTTTTCTCTCATATCCCTCTTTTAAAAATAATGGAGGCTCTTATTATGCCGTTTCACGGCTACAAACTTGCCATAACCCGTGCGTAGGCATCGTTGATGCTGGTCATCATCACTTCGCACTCTTTTTTGCGGTTGGCGTTTTCACACATGTCGGGATGGTGCTTTAGTGATAGTTTGTGGTATTGGGTTTTGAGTTCCTGCTTTGTGAATCCTTCTTTTAAACCTAGAATTTCGAGGTAGGGCTTTAGTGATGTTGTTGTGGAGGTGTATATTTTCTTCTCCTCGTCGCTATAGTATTGCGAGTAGTCATCTTCTTCGGTGCGGAGTGGGGCGTAGTACCTTGTCCAGTAGTCATAGTTGCGTTTGTTCATCTTCAACCGACCCATTGTTTGCAGAATGTAGTTCCACTCGTCGTTCTTTATTCCGTCGCCAACGGCTGCCAGTTGGAAAAGTAGCCTGACAAGGTCGCGGCGGAAGGCAAAATTTTTATGCTTCAGAATAATATCGTAGTCAATCTCTAAATCCTTACTGCCTCTCGTTTTAGTGCGGATTTCACTGATGAAACTGTTTGGAGATGGAGACATTCCATAGCGGTCGTGGTCTGTGTTGTGCTTTTCATAGAAATCGCCAATTAGACTGCTAGATTTGAAAGTATATTTCCCCATTCTTAGTAACTGGGCAATGATGCCTTGGGCGTTGCTCATTGCCTCGTTTTGTTCTTTTGTGTATTTAAAGACATAAAAAAGTATATATGCAAGTAAAGAAAATAAAACTCCAATTACTATGTCCCCTGGTTCCATCCCTATTTTTTGTTTAGTGGTTGTCTTGTCTTTTGGTTAGTTCTTTTGCTATTCTCGCTATCTCGGGGAGTAACAAAACGGGTAGGGTGCCTGCCAGTAGCAGTAGCCAGTCGGTGGCCTGCAGGCGGGTTACGTTGAACATCTCTCCGCCAAAGTTCACAATCAGCACTTGGCCGATCAGAATTACGGCCGATATGAAAAGGAATCCTTTACATTCGCCGAGGTGGTGGAAGGCCGATTCCCCCGTCATAAATGCCTTGGCATTAAACATATTCCAGAATTGCAGGAATACGAACAGGCAGAAGAACAGACTCAACTCTTTCGCGCTTATGCCGGTCCCTCCGGCTTGTGGGGCTAACAGGTCAGTCATGCCGGTAACTTCGTAGCGGTTGAAGACAAAGAGCAGTGCCAGTAGCAGTGTGGTAAACAGCACTCCGGTCACTATAATGTGCCTTGTCATGCTTTTGTTGATGATGAAGGCCTCTCTGTCGCGTGGCTTTTCGTGCATCACTTGCCTGTCTGGAGGTAACGATGCCAATGCCATGGCTGCGAAGGTATCCATTATCAGGTTGACCCATAGCATCTGTGTGACCGTCAGAGGCGACTGTGTGCCTACGAAGGCGCCAATCAGCACAATCAGGCAGGCGGCTACGTTCACCGTCATCTGGAAGAGGATGAAGCGCTGTATGTTCTGGTAGAGCGAGCGCCCCCACATAACTGCTTTGCCGATGCTGCTGAACGAATTGTCGATAATGGTAATGTCGCTCGCCTCTTTGGCAACACTGGTGCCGTCGCCCATCGACAGACCCACATGGGCCGACTTCAGGGCGGGAGCGTCGTTGGTGCCGTCGCCGGTTACGGCTACCACTTCGCGTTCTTCTTCCAACGCTTTCACCAGGCGTTGCTTGTCCATTGGGCGGGCCCTGCACACCACCTTTATCTGTTTGGCGGTTCTTCGCAGAAAGTCCCATGGCATATCCTGTATTTGTTGCCCGGTGTAGATGTGGTGGCTCGTCAGGCAGTCGTTTTCTTCATAAGCATCGTCGGCGGTTGTCCATATTCCCACTTCTCGGGCAATTTCTTTGGCGGTTTCGGCGGTATCGCCTGTTACCACAATTACCTTTATCCCGGCGGCTTGGCACTCTTTTACGGCATCGGGCACCTCTTTGCGGATAGGGTCGGCTATGGCCACCACTCCCAGCATCGTCATATCTTCAAGCCTGGTATTGTCCGCCGCTTTATAGGCAAAAGCCAGTGTACGCATACCTTTGCGCTGGCTGCTTTTCAAGAACTCGTTTAGTGCCTCTTTGTCGTTTTCGCCCAGGTGGCCGCATTTCTCCATTACAATTTCTGGCGCACCTTTCATATAGAGCAGTTTCTGGCGCTCTCTCACCTGGCTTTCTACCAGGGTCGCCATATATTTGTGCTCGGTACTGAACGGAATCTCGTCCAACACTTTTGCTTTACGGTAATCTTCGTGTCTGAGCGCGTCTGGCTGGCTGTCCATCCAGAGCAAGAGGGCACCTTCGGTCGGGTTGCCCAATACCTGCCCGTCCTTCCCGAGCGAAGCCGTACTGTTCACCGCCACACCTTCGTAAATGAGTTGGCGTTCAGCCTCTGTCTTGTTGCAGTAGTAGAATTGGCTTACCTGCATCTTGTTTTGGGTCAGGGTGCCGGTTTTGTCGGTACAGATGACGGTGGTGGCACCCATCGTCTCGCAGGCGTGCATTTTGCGCACCAGGTTGCTGTTCTTCAACATGCGGCGCATGCTGTAGGCCAGACTCAGGTTTACCGCCATAGGCAGACCTTCGGGAACTGCTACAACAATCAGTGTTACGGCTATCATCAGCGTGTTCAGTGTATAGGCCATCAGTGCCGACAGTTCGGCTTCTGGTATCAGCATCTCGTGCAACCAGACGGTTAAAGCGAGAAATAAGACAAGGTAGCCGGCTATGCTTGCCGCTATGGCTTTGTGGCTCCATTGGTCAAATTTATTTGCAATGAGGTAGAAGAAAACTGCGGTAGGCAGTGTGATGAGGAACGATGGCAGGGCAAAGTGGAAGTAGACCAGCAGTTTGCCGATGATGATGAGGGCGGCAAAAGCATAACTGGCTTTGGTAATCAGTTCGCCAAGCCCGTCAAGTTGCTCGTTCAGCGGCGTCTTTGTGCTGTCGTCAATTTGTGTGGCTTTGTATACCTTGCCGCTTTCGGTATGGTCGCCAACCGCAAACACACGCATGGTGCCGTGTCCTTCCATCACTTTGGTCCCTTTCATCACATGGTTCGATGGGAAGGTCGCGTTAGCGTCGAAATGGCCCTTCTCTGTGGTTTTTTCGCATATAGGTTCGCCGGTAAGTGTCGATTCGTCTATTTTTAACTGGGTAGCCGCCAAAAGTTCTCCGTCGGCCGCAATCTCATCGCCGGTGTTGAACACCACAATGTCGCCTACAACCACGTCTTTTCTCGGAATGGAGGTGTGCTCTCCGTTCCTTATCACTTGCACAGGCTCGTTGTCGTTGACCTGGTTCAGCAACGAGAACTCCTTGTCGGCTTTCATCTCGAAAATAAAAGACATGCCGGTTGCCAGCAATATGGCAATGAAGATGCCCATTGGCTCAAAAAATACCGTGGCGCCATGTCCGGGTAGGGCGAAATACTCGTAGCACGATATGCCAATGCTCAGTGTGCCGGCTATAAGCAATATGACGATAAGGGGGTCGGTGAATTTTTCTAGGAATTTCTTCCACAGGGGCTCTTTCTCGACTGGTGTCAGAATATTCGCCCCATGCTTTTCCCGGCTTGACTCTACTTCTGCGTCGGTCAGGCCGCTGTATGTTTGAGTTGTGGTCATCTTGTTTTTCTCGTCTGTATTCTCTTACAAATATACGTTCTTTTTCCCTACCTTGCCTCGGGTTGCAACCTTGCAACTGAATTTTAAAGATGACTATTTTTCTCCCTATCCCATTTTTTGTAAAATCTCTTTTATTTTGTAGGAGTTTTAACGACAATGGGAACTTTGAACCGCGTGCGGACGGGAATGCCGTATAGTTGTGCGGGTATCCAATTGCCGCTTGTTGCAGATAGTGCTTCGGTGGCAATTTTGTTGAAGGCCGGATGGCTACTTTTGCTAACTTCTATGTTGGTTAGTGTCCCGTCTTTTTCAATGTTGAAAATAACCACTAGGACTGCATCTTTTTTCATCTTATCCTTTAATGCCTTAACAGTGGTGTTTGCCTCTATGCTGGCATAAACCTCTTTGTGCAATTGCTTGAAGCCTCCCTTGTAGTCGGGATTTTTGTCGAATTTCCACTGAATTTCGTTGCTGTTTTTAATTTTTTCTCTTTCTTTTTTTAATTCTTCTGTGCTTAAGTCGGAACAGGGTTCAATTATTGATATTCTTGAACTGTCTTCGTAGTTCTCGTCATAGTCATTAATATCTCCCATTATGTTATTCCATGGGTATAAGTAGAAGTTGATGGCGTCGTATGGAGGAGGTGGAGGAAGTGGAGGTGGTACGGAATCGGTAAAACCGGTTGTCGGAATATATTCTTCTAAGGAGTCTTCTGTAATGATTGAGGAATCTGTAGTCTCGTTTGCTGTTCTTGAGCCGTTGCAGGCCGACAGTGTCACAAGCGAGGTAGCAAGGCCTACGATTTTGACGAATTTCCCTGCTTGTTGGCGGAGTCTGAGCTCGTTCTCAATATAGCGGACTTCCGATTCACATTTTGGACAAGTGCCTTTGCAGAAACCAGTGTGGGTGCATGGTGTCGGGGCGTAGTCGATGCCGTTTGCATCGGCAACTGCCTTGCGTACTTCCCTTAGTTGGTTGCAGATATTTTTCCCTTTTTCCATACGAAATTACAAGTTTCTACTTGCAAATATAGGCAAATTGATGTTCTCTTTAATCCCATCAAAACAGTCAATTTGAATTATTTTTTTTCCGTACTTTCAATAAAATTGTGGATTCCCGTGCCGTTTATTTGCGGAAAAATTGCAATTTTGCAATAGATAGGACTGATAGTTAGAGATTGTGCAAATATGTCAACGCAAGATAAGAACATACTCGAATTTTTGGTGGCGCTAATTAGTGAGTTTGCTACTCATCTTGGAATTACACAGGATGTGGCATACAATTATATCCGCAAGTATCACGGGCTTGAGTATTATTTCAAGCATTACAATATCTTGCACACCTTGTCTTTCGAGGAAAACGTTGAAGACTTGATACAGGTTTGCGCTAATCATGGAGGTCTGTTGCGATGAAATTGTATCACGGTTCCAACATCGTTGTAGATTGTCCGGTGGTGGAAAAAGGTAGGCCTTTCAAGGATTTCGGTCGTGTGGCCTTTCTTTCATATTCCGAAATCTCCAGAACACTGCTACTGGTTTCTATTATCAAAGCGCAGGTTACCTATATGGTGAATTGCAGGATGAACTATCTTTGAAGTAAGGCTTCTAAAGATGTAGATTATTAAAATTAAAGTCAAACAAATATATTTTATCCGTCGCAACCATGGTTGGGGCAATAACAAAACAGAAAAAGAACAGAAATATAACATATTAACACATAACGCGCATTGACTATTATTTGCGTTCTCCTGAATAGCGTAGGAAACTAATCAGTAGGAATAAGAACACAAGAAATAGTGGTTAGGCAACTTCCGTGGGTGAGGTGTGCCTTATCGCTCTATATAAGAGTTCAATGTTTGTGCCTTTTGGCATGAGCATATCTTATAGAGCGATGAGGTTCCTTTTCCTACGCAGCCTCGGAGAACGCATAAGAAGGTTCATGCCTTTTTTGTGCGTTTTCGTGAGTGGTAGATCGATGCACCAGTTTTTTGCAACGATTTATCACGAAGATTATGAGACGTCATATAGAAGGAACAAGTGACCTTGAACCTATAATAAAATGGCCAGGAGGTAAAGAAAAGGAACTACAGCAGATTATAGAACATTGCCCGCAGTATTTTGAGAATTTTTACGAACCCTTTGTTGGTGGTGGTTCTGTATTTATGGCCATTCGAGCTGAAAAATACTTCGTAAATGATTTTAGTACAGAATTAATTAGTTTGTATCGTGCAATACAAGATACAGATAAAGATTTCTTTGCTTGTTTGGATGGGATGGAGCTGACATGGACGAATGCAGAGGCTTTTTCCCAGTTGTTTTATGATGAAATTGCAGAACTTTATATTCCATATAGGAAGGATGTAATTAATCAAGAGGAACTATGTGTACGAATAGATGTGTTTGTGAATGAACATCAGTTAGAACTGTCTCGGATACTTTCTGGAATAAGGCTGGATGAAGGTTGTTTTGTCCGTGAAGTTAAGCGAACTATAAAGGATAAAATGAAGCGGATGAAAAAGGTCGAGAAAGAAAGAGGAATCCTTTCTGAAGAAGATCTTCGAGATAACATAGAGACAATAATTAAAGGGGCTGTTTACATGTATTATCGTGGGCTATATAACAATCAAATGCTTGATAAAACATGGCAGTTACAAACATCGCTTTTCTTTTTTATGAGGAGTTATGCTTATAGTGGTATGTTTCGTTTCGGGGCTCGCGGAAACTTCAATGTTCCATATGGTGGAATAGCCTATAATTCAAAGCATCTTACTCATAAAATCAACTACTATCGAAGCTGTGAATTGATTGAACATCTCAAGAATGCACAGATTTTTAATCTAGACTTTGAAAGGTTTCTTCAGGAAAATCTTCCTACTGAAAATGACTTCGTATTTCTTGACCCTCCTTATGATACAGAATTTAGTACGTATGATCGTATTGAGTTTGGACGAAATGAACAGCAACGCCTTGCACATTATTTGATAAATGAATGCCAAGGTAGATGGATGTTGATCATAAAGCACACAGATTTTGTTTTCAATCTTTACAATGGTCATCCTGGAATTTACATTTTGGCGTTTGATAAGGAATACGTTGTCAGTTTTATGAACCGCAACAACAAGAACGTGAAACATTTACTAATAACAAATTACTTAAACCAATAGAACTAAATTATGAGTTGGTCATGGCGCACAAAACCAAGGAGTATATTGCGAACAATACAATGGTTCCCTTTCTTTGGAGCACTTGAGAATAAAAATTGGAATGAGAAGGATCCTGTGAACAAAGGCAGATTTGATAAAAAAACTGTTTATCCTGTTCGACGAGAATATATTTATAATGCTCATAGTGAGGAAGATACTTTTATTGGATCTCTTTCATTTCAAAAGTATCTTTCAGGGAAATATGATACAAAAGAAACAGAAAGTAACGGTCGTAATGACAAAACGACTTACGAATTTTTTGGTTTTGGATATGCTGATGAAGGAGGTGTGATTAGAGTTACTGATGTAGGAAGGCGTATTATACAAGGAACATTTGATGATGAAGATTTCCTTAAACAGTTATTAAAAATGCACTTCCCTAACAATATACGAAATAAAATACCTGAATTTTCTAATGATGATTTCGTTTATCCAATGGAATTAGTCTGTAAAGCCATAAAGAACTATGGCTTTTTGAATAGAAGTGAGGTTGCACTTTTGTTTGGTTGTAAAGGGGCTTCTTATTTAGATAAAGCTTTTAAGGCTATTTCTTCTTTTAGGGAGGCTTACAATGCGCTACCTAATAAAAACATAATTACAGAAGTTAAGAGAATATTTAAAAATAGTTATGAATTCGGTTATGGTACTATGGATAATCAAGTAGACTCATATTATGACTATGCTGAATCTTTCTGTCGCAGTCTCGTTTACACGGGGATGTTTAAGGCTACAGGACGTAGTCTTGCGACTAAAATACGAGTTCCTGATTATAATCAGTCGAAACTTGACATGATAATTGAAAACTTTGATTTTCCAAAGAGAACATTCCCGACACTCAAAACATACATGGATTGGTTTGGTTCTCCGGATTCTGTTTCGCTACCTTGGGATAATGTAGATGCTCGTAGAAATATTGTCATAAAGAAAATAGAAAGCATAAAAGCCATGAGTGGCAATGATGAGTTTATGGCGAATTACGATGCTGATATTAAAGGCCTTGTAGAGGAAGTCATCAGAAAGAATGAAAACGTGTCTGTTTTGAATACTATTACACAATTGAAGGAAGCTGAAAATGACCTTACGGAATTCATTACTAACATCAAGGAAAGAGAATATGTAAGAAATCTTTCTCAAACGGAAAAAGCTCGAAATGAAATTATAGAAAAGTATGAAGAAATCATGGAAACAATAGATATGGGTGCGTTATGGTTAGAGGTGAATACGTGGAAATCACTATTGGCTATTGCAGGAAAAAAGACTGTAAAACGGAATTTCAATATTGAAGAAGATCTAACTCCGAAAAGCTTTGCTCCTGGTATTGGAAATACACCTGATATGGAAATGTACACTGCGAATTATATTGTCATTCCAGAGGTTTCGTTAATGACAGGTGTACAACAATGGGAACATGAAGCTTCAAGCGTTATAGATCATGTGCTTTCATTTATCAACGAAAACGAGGATAAAACGGTACTGGGTCTGTTTATATCAACGTCTATTAACATCAGAACGAAGTGGCAATTCTTTATTTTGAACAGAGAAAGCTGGGTGGGTAAATCTGTCCCTGTCGTACCTTTTACCATAAAGCAGTATAAAGAGGTACTTGAATGTTTTTATAATTATAATAGAAATATAGATGAGTTTACTGATATTATAAATTCGATTCATGCTATTGCGTTGGAATCCAGGAATTTCGATGAATGGTTCAAAAAAACAGAATCTTTTGTTTCTAATTGGAAGAGTATGATAAAAACGGCGTAAGAATGAAAGATCAAAATTGGAGAAAACGTGTATTGAATGCAGATAGTAGGGAAATTCTAAAACTTATACCAGATAATGCTATTGATTTTATATTTACAGATCCTCCCTATAATTTGGCAAGACACTCCACAGGAAACATATCTCTCTTGGGACGATCTGCTATCAACAATGATTTAGCTGAATGGGATTTAATTGAATTTAACCCGGAAGAATGGGTGGAGGATTTTGTTAGAATTCTAAAACCCTCAGGTAATCTGTTTGTTTTCACGTCTTTTAATCAAATCGGACGATGGTTTAATGGCCTAGACCATAAATTTGATACCTCGAATTTTATGGTGTGGCATAAGACAAATCCTACTCCAAAAATCTACAAAGCAGGCTTCCTAAATAGTTGTGAAATGGTGTTCACTTGTTGGAATAAACATCATACATGGAATTTTACTACGCAAGATCAAATGCACAATTTTATAGAAAGCCCTATTTGTAGTGGTCCAGAACGACTTAAACATCCTAAACACCCCACTCAGAAACCTATTTCAATTTTAAAAAGAATGATAGAAATAGCAAGCAATGAAGATGATATTGTGTTTGACCCATTTATGGGTGTTGGATCTATTGGAGTCGCGGCTATGCAGTTAAATCGTAGATTTATTGGTGTTGAAATTGATCCTGAGTATTATAGGGCCGGCAAGAAACGGATTGAATATGAACTGGCTACTATGATGAAAAAGTCAAAAGATAAATAATGAAAAGTTGCCGAGTAATGGGGCTCATCGGCACATGGCTTATTAATCTTTTTCTTACTTTTGTGAACGTATAAAACAGAATAACTATGCCACCTTTAGCAGAACGAATGCGTCCGCGTACGCTCGACGAGTACATCGGTCAGTCGCACCTTGTGGGTGAAGGATCGGTTCTCAGGCGTATGCTGGAGTCGGAACATATATCGAGTTTCATCCTTTGGGGTCCTCCCGGGGTTGGTAAAACCACGTTGGCTAATATTGTCGCCCACCAGCTCAACGCTCCTTTCTTTACCCTTAGTGCCGTAACTTCGGGCGTGAAAGATGTCCGCGAGGTGATTGACAAGGCTCGTAAGACACGCTTCTTCAATTCGCCTACGCCTATTCTGTTTATCGACGAAATACACCGTTTCTCCAAATCGCAACAAGATTCGCTGTTGGGCGCGGTCGAGCAGGGCGATGTGGTGCTCATTGGCGCCACTACCGAAAACCCTTCGTTCGAGGTCATTACTCCGTTGCTCTCGCGCTGTCAGGTTTATGTGCTCAAACCACAGGAACCGGAAGACTTGCTCGCATTGGCCAATAGGGTGGTGACTACCGATGTGGAACTCTCCAAACTACACATCGAACTGAAAGAGACCGAGGCTTTGTTACGCTTTGCCGGGGGCGACGCCCGAAAACTCCTCAACATTATCGAACTGGTGGTTAACTCTGAGGCGGGTAACGACCCTATTGTTTTCACCAACGACAAGGTGGTGGCCAATCTGCAGGCGAACCCTAACGCCTACGACAAGGATGGTGAGATGCACTACGATATTATATCGGCTTTCATCAAGTCGATTCGTGGTAGCGACCCCGATGCGGCTATCTATTGGTTGGCCCGTATGATTGATGGGGGAGAAGACCCGAAATTTATTGCCCGCCGTCTGGTTATCTCGGCTTCGGAAGATATAGGTTTGGCCAATCCGAACGCGTTGCTTATTGCCAACGCCTGTTTCGATGCCCTTACCAAACTGGGTTGGCCCGAAGGCCGTATTCCACTGGCCGAGGCTACTATCTATCTGGCATCGAGCCCTAAAAGTAATTCGGCCTACCTTGCCATCAATTCGGCCCTCCAGTTTGTAAAAACTACGGGAAACCTGCCTGTTCCGCTTCACCTGCGCAATGCTCCTACCAAACTGATGGAGAACTTGGGTTACGGACGAGACTACAAATACTCGCACGACTATCCCGGACACTTTGTGGCGCAACAGTTCCTGCCCGATGCCATTCCAAACTCCCGCTTCTGGCATCCGCAACCCAATGCCCAAGAAAACAAGTTGGCCGACTATATGCGTAACTGCTGGGGTGACAGGTTTGACAAATAAAACAATGTATTATGAATTTGAATAGAACAATTGCCCTTGTTTTTGCTGCTTTCCTGCCTCTTGCTGCTTTCGCAAAAGGACAAAACCGAAAAACGGTGGTTCAGGAAATGGTGGTAGATTTTGTGGAAAATGATGGGGCTGTTGACGAGGTGGCTGACGTTAGCGACAACGTTCAGGCAACTGTCGCTTCTCCTACCAACGAAAAAATTTCCGAGCCGTTACCTGATTACTCAAAAAAGCAGGCGGTTGTTATCACTAAGTGCACATCTGTTCCCCGAGGAAGCAGGTTCGAAGCCGACATCCTGATGCTACATGCCGACACCAAGTGTTCTTATAAAGTGTATGTGGCAGGCGTTGAGGTTCCCGATGGCAGATATTCGGTGAAGTGCCAGGCCGTTGGAAAAAAGACTTGTAAAGGCTTTATTGTTGAGACAGATAAGAATGGTCGTACGAAAGAGTTCCCCTTTTCTTTCGAATATGCGGTGACTGAGCCTGTCGCAATAGTAACGCCAAAAGAGTCGGGTGTTTTGTTTGCGGGTGTGTTCAACACGGTCGATGTCCTTGTTCCTGGTTTCTCTTCCTCTGACATTAAACTAGAGGTTTCAAATGCAGTGGTATTGAGAAAACCATCGTGGTTCGATATTAAGCCTTTAATACCAGGACGCCCTTGCATTGTTTCGGTTTTTGTTAGAAGTGGCGATGAATTCCTCTGCATGTGCAATAAAGAGTTCCGAACGCTGCCCTTTCCACGTCCTTCCGCTTCTTTAGACCTTGCTACCATGCGTTTCGACGGTGGCAAAATTGATAAGGATTCTTTGCTCGCTGTACAAAAAGTGGCGGCTTATTTAGATTCAGACCTCATTAAAGAAGTCCGATACGTGGTCCTTGGGTTTAATCTGAAATTAGCTGATGGTAAGGGTGGTCTCAAGGTCTTGCATTCCGATTCTGAGTCATTTACCGCTCCTATGCTCAAAGAGTTGAAAAAAGCCAAGCCCGGCACCACGTTCTTTGTGACGGATGTTACGGTGAAAGCGCCCGACCAAAGAGTGGTTAAATTGTCTCCTATGGAGGTGGTGGTGAAGTAAAAAACACTTTATAAGGAAACTCTATGCCAATTGTTAATAAACCTTTCGTTCCTTAAGTTTGCTTTATTCAATATTTTTGTATATTTGCGAAGCAATTATAAATTACAATTGAAAAATCAAATGAAAAAGACATTTAAACTTCTGGCTGTAAGCTTTGCTGTTGTGGCAATGGCTTCTTGTAACTGCAATAGTAACAAGTGTACTGATGGTGCTGACAGCACAAAATGCTGCGACACTACTAAGAAGTGTGAGGGTGACACGACTGCTGCCGCTACTACCTCTGCCGATTCTTCTGCAAGACCTGACATCAACGCTAACGATATCTTCGCTAAGCGTATGGAGCGTCTCACTAAGGAATTGATCCTCGATGACGCACAGCAGGCTAAGTTGGCTGAAATCTTAACTGTTGGCGCCGACAGAATCGAGAAGTACATCGATGCAAACGAACGTCCAAGCATCGACCAGGTGAAGGCTTACCACGCTGAAGAGGTTGCTCAGGTAAAGGCTATCCTCAATGCTGATCAGTTTGCCAGATTCGAGAAGATGGAAGAGGAAATGGCGAAGAAGTTCGCTGAACGCGCTGCCGCTAAGGCTGCCGCTGCTGCCGCTGCCGCTAACGCTGCTAAGTAATTACATTTTTATCAGATAACAGAAAGGCTCGATTTCTAAACCGATTTCGAGCCTTTGCTATATAGTATTTTTTAGAGATTTTTAAGTTGTATATGAGAAACAATCCCATCCCGGTAACCCTCCTTACGGGTTACCTTGGCAGTGGTAAGACTACGCTTCTTAACCACATTCTTGGTAATAAAAAGGGTATTAAGTTCGCTGTTATCGTTAACGATATCGGTGAAGTGAATATCGATGAAACCCTTATTCAAAAGGGGGGGGTGGTTAGCACGAAAGACGATAGCCTGGTGCCACTCCAAAACGGATGTATTTGTTGCACCCTTAAAGAGGACCTCATCAAACAACTTACCGATATTGCTGAAACCAATAAGTTCGACTACATTGTTATTGAGGCCAGCGGCATTTGTGAACCTGTCCCTATCGCCCAAACTATTACCTCGATGAGCGATATGGCTCGAAAATACGGTATGCCTGACATCTGCCGACTCGATGCGGTGGTTTCGGTGGTCGATGCGTTGCGTATGACGCAGGAGTTCGGCTGCGGTAGCGAACTCGTGAAAGAGAATATCGATGAAGAGGATATTGAAAACCTGGTTATCCAGCAAATTGAGTTCTGCGACATCATACTTCTTAACAAAGTCAGCCTTGTCTCTCCTGAGGAGTTGGCTAAACTGAAAAAGGTTATCAAGACCCTGCAGCCTAATGCCGAGATTATTGAAACCGATTTCTGTAATGTCGATGTGGAGCGGATTGTGGACTGCAAACGCTTCGATTTCGGCAAAGCTGTTCTTTCTGCCGGGTGGATTGCCGAAATTGACCGCCCGATAGAAGAGGATGATGACGAACACGAGCATCTCCATCACGAACACCATCACCACCACGATGGCGATGACGACGATGATGACGAAGTCTGCCCTCGTTGCGGACACCACCATCACCACGACCGTGAGTGTGAGCATGAACATGAACACGACCATGAGCACGATGGACATGAACACCACCATGGCGGGCACTGTCATTGCCACCACCACGATGGCGGTGAAGTGGAGGAGTACGGCATTGGTACTTTCGTCTATTTCTGCCGCGATCCGTTCAACAGAAACAAGTTCATCGACTGGGCCTCTAAAAAGTGGGACCGCAGCATTATCCGCTGCAAGGGTGTTGTCTATTTTGCCGATGAGACGAATATGTCGTACTTGTTCGAACAGGCGGGTACACAGAAAAATTTGCAGGAATCTGGGCTGTGGATTGCTTCCGCTCCGGAAGAGGAGAAGCGGAACATACTCAACGATAATCCTGATATGAAGAAGGAGTGGAAGGAGCCTTACGGCGACCGTATGGAAAAACTGGTCTTCATCGGCCAGAAAATGGATAAGGAGGCTATCTGCAAGGCACTCGATGCCTGCCTTTCCCCTGTCGACAAGTTCTAATTAAAGCAATAATACTTTTTGTAATGAGGGTGCACTGCTGTGTACCCTTTTTATTTTCTTGACCCGCCAAATAAAAATGTTTCTCTTGCTTTTCTGATTTCTTTGGCCAATTTGTCGTATTTGGAACTCCGTACTAACGGATTAATAGCGTCTAGCTTTCCCAGCTTCTTCTCAAAACTGCTCAGCTTGGTATCGGCTCCTATCAGAGTCTTATAAATTGCCAATTCTACTAAAACTGCCGACTTGCCATTATAACGGTTGGGGTTGTATATTTCCAGCGACGCACGCCTGTTTTGCTCGTGCGCTACCTCATCGGTGGCATTTGCTATGTTGGGTTTAAAATAGGCTAAACCAACTGGTACGATTCTAATGTTTTTGTTATTACAACGGCTTGCCAACCATTGACTTACGTATTCTGCCCGTTTTAACGACAGTCTTAAGTTGTAGTTCTCACTTCCACGTGCATCGGTGTGCCCTACAACCAAGAACAGTTTGTCGGGGTACTCGTTGATGAACTCTGTCATCTCTTCAATCTGTTGCTCGTTTTCGGGCTTGATGTTGCCAAAATCGAAAAAATAGTTTTCCCAAACCAATGAGTCGCTGTTCATCTCCTGACGTTCTTGTGCGGAGATGTTTTGAACCGAAAGCGCTAAAAGGCTCGATGCCAAGCCCACAATCTTCACTGCTTTACCAGCCTTTTGGCGTAACGACAGTTCTTGCTCGATATACGAGCGCTCTGCCTCGCAGGCTGGACAGGTGCCGCGGCAGATGCCTTGGTAATTGCATACCGAAGGGGTGTAGTCTATATCGTTTGCTTTGGCAATCTCTGAACGGATGGCTTTTAGTTGTTCGCAGGTATATCGGCCTTTTAACATAAACAGATTTTTTATATCCGTAAAAATAAGAAACAATTAACAATTATGGATTGAAGCTATGCTGTTTTTTCCATACCTCTATTTCCACTCCATAGTGTGTTTGTTCGGTTTCTGCTGTCAGTAGTACGTAGCCTTTGCTTATTTTCCCGTCTACAAGTTCTACAGGGTGCTGTTTGCGTTGCTCGGTGGCGTGGATTTTCAGCTCTCCGTCTTGTTTGAAGTGGATGGTGCGGTATTCGCCTGCGCTGCCTGGGGCTATCCATTGGTCGTAAACCAGTCGGGCTGCCATACCCATCGTCATGCGCAGATTGATTTCCACGCATGGGTTGAGTAGCTCTTTGCCTTCTACAATGCCGGTCAGCATATCTATACCCACTATGCCGTTGTAGTGTGGGGCTATGGTTTGCGCCAACAGTCCGGCCCAGAGTTCCCGCACTTTTTTCAAGGTGTCGCCTCCTACTTTTTGGGCCAACAGCGCACCGATGGCTTCGTCGCTTTCCAGCAGATTGCACCGGTAGACGCCCGCATTGTCGGCCATAAAGTGGGAATAGCCGGCAAATAGCACTTTCCCGTCCGAGCAGCGGAACTCCATGGCGAAGTCGCCTGTCTTATTCCAAATGGGCTCGCAAATCACGCTGCCCTGTGTGCTGATGGCACGGTTCGACCACCGTTGCACGTTAAAGTCATAACCGTTAATTGCCCACCAAATCCCGCGTCCGCTGCCAGATAGGGGAGCTTTCAGTACGAGCCTCTCCGATTGTGTCCATCCTTCTATCTCGACAAGCTTTGTCGCTTTCCGTGGAAGCAGATGTTTGGGAAAAAGATTGTTGGTTGCGAATTCTTGAAGGAAATGTATGGTTTTGCCGCGGTGGCTCCATGTCTTTATATGGCCTAATTCTTCTGGATATTCAAAACCGAATTTTCGTAGTTGCTGGGCCGACTGGGGGTCCCACCCCCACACATTATAGGTTTCGCTGCCCGTTGGAATGAAGTCCCGACATGGACAAAGTTCCCCCTTTATGCCAAGTTGTTGCATTAGTTCTGCTGTGTCTTCTGCAATTGCCAGCTGGTTTGTTAGTTGCTTGGTTAGTACTCTAGGGTTGCCGGTCAGCCAAAAGGGAAGCGGACTCAGGTCCTCGTTCATGGCACTTGCTACTTTTGGGGGGATATAGAAAGGCTTCCCGCTTGCCAGTGCGAGGTCGTGCTCGAAGTTTAACAGCCAGATGTTCTTCTGTTTGTCCATCTTATATAGTTTGAAGGGCTTTTTTAGAACACGCACATACTAAGGGCGTAGTTTTGTGTAAGCAGATGTCTGACTTCGTATGTCTCGTTGTTCAATAGGTCAATTACAATGCTGTGGCCTTGGTTGCCTGTTATCTGGCATTCGGTAATTCTGAAACCTTCAAGAAAGTCATAGTGTGGTGGGTCGGCCAATTTAAAAAGGGCCTCTTTGGTCGTCCATGCCAGTAGGGCATCGATTCCCTCATCGGCAGTAGGGTAGAGTGTTATCTCCTCTTTTACCATAAATTTGTGGCGTACGCGCAACACTTTGGCAGTGTCGTTTTTTTCAATGTCCACACCAGTTTTTTTGTGGTTTCTGCTAAGCAGCAGGCAGGCAAAATTGCCTGTATGGCTGATGCTTATGCTGGTCGACGGGTAATCGGGCAGATAGGGCCTCCCGTTTTCGTTATAGCAGATGCGGGCTTTGGGTAGTTCCCGCTGTAGCAGGAAATTTACAAAGGCTTTTTCTTTTTGCCTTTTGTATGAAAGTTGTCCGAATCCGCTTATTGTGTCAAGGTTAGTCTGTGCTGTAATCTGCCCAAGGTCTTCTTCCATCTTCCACACTTGTAGGGTAGTTGAAGCGTCCGTTTGTAGCTCGAAATCCAGCATGCTTGTTTTTGAATTTATTATTCTTGTTTCTCGATGACCAGTTTCGTGCCGAACACAAAAGCGGCTATCACAACTAGGAAGTAGATGGCGTCGCGGCTGTCAATCACACCACGGCTCATAGCGTCGTAATGCGCGCTGATGCCAAAACTTGACACTAATGCCTGTGTACCACCGTTATTGCTTGTCTGCCCCACAAGGTCGAATCCGTAATAGAACACGCCGCTGAGTACGGCCGCTATTATGAAGGCGATAATCTGGTTGTCGGTTAGGCTTGAAGCAAACACCCCTATTGCCACGTATACACCGGCAAGGAAAACCAGACCGATGTACGAACCCCACGTGCCTCCCATATCGAGGTTGCCCATAGGGTCGCCCATGCAGTACACGCTAATTACATAGACCAGTGTCGGAATCAGCGATACAATCACCAAAAGCAATCCTGCCAGATATTTGCTCATGACTATGCTGGTTCGGCTTATCGGACGGCTGAGCAATAACTCGAGGGTGCCTGTGCGTTTCTCTTCGGCAAACAGACGCATTGTGATGGCTGGCACGAGAAACAGGTAGAGCCAGGGTGCCATTATGAACAAACCGTTAAGGTTGGCATAGCCGTTGTCCATAATGTTGTATTCGCCGCGGAACACCCACAAGAACAAGCCTGTAATGAGCAGGAATACGCCTATCACGATGTAGCCCATAGGACTGCTGAAAAATGTGCTGAATTCTTTCCTTAAAAGTACTAACATGTCTTTCTTTATTTCAACGGTGCAAATTTAGCGATTATTTAGCTTTTTTATTGGTCCTTTTCGTCAAAAGTCTCGTCCTTCTTGTCTTCGGTTCCCTCAGCTTCAACTTTTTTGTCGCCGTCTTTTTTCTCATCTTCTAAGTCTTGGGGCTCGAGTGCGCACAGTTTCTCTTCTGTCAGGTCTGTCTCCGATGCAAGGCGCACGGCTTGACGCTCGATTGACTTTTCAAACAGGTTGCGGACAAAGCGCCCGTTGCCGAAATTCTTGTCCTTTTCTGCAACAGACTTGTCGAGTAGCGCCTTTAGTGCGGCTTCTGCCTCTTCACTTAGCTTATATTCATTGTCTTCTGCTCTTCGCTTGAAGATCTCTAGTAGTTCGTCTGCGTTATAGTCGTCGAACTTGATGTAGCGGTTGAAGCGCGACTGCAGGCCAGGATTGGAGTCAATAAATGCCTGCATCTCGTCGGAATAACCAGCCAGAATTACGATAAGGCGGTCGCGGTTGTCTTCCATTCGTTTCAGAAGGGTTGCGATGGCTTCTCCGCCAAAGTCGTTTTCCCCACCGGCTACTAATGAATAGGCCTCGTCAATGAAGAGCACTCCGTCGAGTGCGCTGTCGATTATCTTGTTCGTCTTTACGGCTGTCTGACCTACAAATTCGGCTACCAGACCCGAACGGTCGGTCTCTACCAACTGGCCTTTCTTTAATATCCCAAGCTCTTTGTAAATACCGGCCAAAATGCGGGCCACTGTGGTCTTTCCGGTCCCCGGGTTGCCCGTAAACACACAGTGGTACGAGATGGGGGCTGCCTTCAAGTTCTTTTCTTTCCTCAACTGCTGTATTTTCAAAAAGCTGGCCAGTTTGTTGACTTCCTCTTTCACCGTTGCCAAACCTACCAGTTTGTTCAGTCGGACTTCTGCCGGTTCTTCGGGTTCCCCCTCTGGCTCTTTCTGCTCGGGCTCAGGTTCTGGCTCGTCGTTGGTGCCGAGTGTCTCAAAGTCGTCTTCGTCAATATCTTTAAACTGGGTCGGACTCTTCTGTATATAGCCCATTATGCTGGCTAGCCATAAACTCTCCTCTTCGGTTATTTTATTGTCGCCTTTTGCCATGACGTTCGCAAAACGGTAGAGCCTGATGATGTATTGGTTGACCAATTCCTTGTCGATGCCGTATGCGCGTAGGTAGCGGACGAGAAGGAAACCGTCGCCCTCGTGCGGATTCTTATATCCTTTCTTGACAAGGTTTATGAACTCGCTGGCAATGGTCAAACCATCTTGGGTGCCTATCCCTTCCAGACTTTCGTATACGTCGTTGCGGCTTGGATTCAAGAAACGGAGCATCAGCGAGGCCAGTCCGTAGCCTTCGTTGTTGTCTAGCCTCATTTTGGGTTTTGGTAAACCTAAATCTCTGATAATCGAGTTTTTACGGTCCAGGCCTTCGTAACTGGTCAGTATGTCGTGAATGGCGGCCAGCAACAGACGGCTGTTTAGACCGCCATAGTTACGGCTTTTGTCGTCAAAAACTTTCAACTCTTCTTCGGCATATAGCGCATCCATCACCTCTTTGTTGCGGGCGAGCGCTTGTACTTGCCTGTAAAAGTTCGCTCCAGTGTTGCAGGCTAGTCTGAAATATTCTTCGTCAATCTCTTCAAATGTCATAATCTTGCTATTTAGACTTTTCCGTTATAAAGTATACGTATTGGAACTCGGTTTCTTCGTTCCCGTTTGTGTGTCTGGTCATGTTTCCGAGCGAGTCGTAGCTAAATTGCTGGATGTGTGCTTTCCCGTCGGCGCTGTTGTCCGTCTTTTCTGTCAGGTGTCCTTCCTTGTCGTAGGCATATGTGGTCTTCCTGCCGTCGGTATAGTTTTCTTCCAGCAGGTGCCCTTTTTTGTCATAGACAAGGCTCCGGCCTATTTTCAGCTGGTTGTTCTTGTCGAAGATTTCCTCCTTGACCAGCAGCCCTTTCTTGTCGTATTGCCTGGTGGTCTTGCCGTTAAACACCGCCAGACAGAACGTTTCCACCGTCTCGCTGGTCTTTATGCCCTTCTTGTTGAAGGTTCTAGTGGTTCTCGATATGGGTCTTCTTTTCTCGTCGAGGTCAACCTCAAGTATGAAGTTGTGCTTTGCGTCGTAGGTCTTTTCCAAACTTCCGTCTGGCTCGTCGTCATAGAAGCGGGTGATGATTTCTTTTTCTCCGTCGTCTGCATAGTGGTAGCCGTGCAGAATACCTTCTTGACCGATTACAATTTCGCGGTGCTTAATCATGCGTTTGTCCTCGTCGAACCATTTGTCGTCGGCTTTCACTAGTTTTTTCGTTTCATCGTAGAACTTGGTCGTGATGTGTTTCTTTTTCTTGTTGTAGTTGTAGGTGGTGACTGCGCTGTCTTTTAGCAGTCCCTCGGCATCGGTAATGATGCGCAGCACCTCTTCGCCTTCGGCGTTGTACTTGTAGCTGATGTTTTCGCCTTTTGTTTTATCTTCCACATTTAAGAGCAGTCCATTCTTGTCGAAAGTGTATTTGTGGGTGAGTTCCAATCCGTTTGCTCCTTTTTTCAAACGGCTGTATGTCATTACGTTGCCATTAAGCCCCAATGTTTCCCAAGCGGTAGCCGCAGTGGCAGTGGCCGACAAGCAGGCACAGCCGATGATAAAGGCGTATATGTTTTTGCAAATCATTGTCTTATATTTTTTTATTCTTTTTCTGTTCCAGATATTCGGCAAACACACGGGCTGCACTTTCAACCTTCTTGGCACATGGTCGCTTTTTGTAGTATTCGGCGTTACGTTCGTCGGGTACATGCGTGTCGGTTGCGGCCTTGCATCCGCTCATGTCGAGCAACTCAGCGCAGATGATCGACCCGTTGCGTTCCTTAAATTTTGCCAGCAAATCTTGTACCACTTTGTAGCAGGCGGCTTTGCCTTCCTTGTCGGAACCTTCGGTGTGTCCGCAGTCTAGCCCTGCCAGAGTAACCATACCCGACACGGCACCGCACATCATGCGCATTCTGCCTACACCGCCGCCAAAACCTGCTGCGATACGTTTGGCTGTTAGATCGTCTAAACCGTATAGGCTTGCAAAGGCGGCCACCACACTCTGGCAGCAGCCATAACCTTGCATAAAGCATTCTACCGATTCCTGAATCCGTTGCTCTAATTCTGGTTTCATAAAGTAAGACTTATGTGTTTCTCTTTTTCGTTAATGCAAAAATAGTCTTTTTCTGAATATAGCCCTCGCTTTAATGGCGTTATGTGCTGGCTAATGCCGTTATTTCGTCGTTAGACAACGTCAATAATGCGTGTTCTTCGTGGATTGTTCAACGTCATTTTTCAAGATTCAAAAAAATAAGTATTTTTGTTTGTACTACTGTTATTCTTTGTTTGAATTAATTCTAAAATTTTACAGAAATGCTGATTCGAGGATTTTCAAATGTTTTAAGCTTTTGTCTGCTGGTTTCGACAGGCTCGCTTGTCGCGTGCGGGGGTAGCCGTAGCGACAAAACTGACGGAGTTGCGGAAACTCAGTCGCTAGAAGGACCGAGAAAAGGTAAAGGCATAAAAAAGTCCGCCAAAAGTGAACGTTTTACTTCTGACGGAAAAAATGGCGAAAGGCATCGGCCTAACTCAAAGGCCAGTCAGACTGATGCCGAGACCTTTTATTACGATGGACGTATTGTCGATGACGAGGTGAATGTCCGATTGTTGTTTCAAGGTAAACAAGTCTCTGGATTTGTCAAACGTATAGATTCGGGGAAAAAGACGAATGTGAGCGGCTCTTTAGACGATGATGGCAATATCTTGCTGACCGAATATTCCCAATCGCAAAAAGTGGGGCGTCTGGTCGGAACCAGGCACCGCCGCAAACGCCGTTTTTCTGGCGAGTACAGTTCTGTTAACGGAAGTACGGGCTCGTTTAAGTTCTCGAAAACGTCTCCCCATAGGGTGGTCGACGATATTTACCAGTAGGCCGAACGCTCTGTGCAGGCCTTTCCTTGGAAGAAAGGGACTTCACTTCTCTGGCTTCAACCTCAGAGCCTGCTCCATATTAGTATATTCTATAACCTAAGGTCAACAGGTAGCTGTTGGCTTGTAGGTTTCGCGAGCATTCCCAGTTGATGTAGTCGTTCGGAAAATGGTTGTGGTTGATTATACCGAATGAAGCCTCTAATGTGGCAGTGATGTGTTTATAGCATAAATAGAGCTCAACTCTACCGTGTAGGTCATTCTTGCTCATAAGTCCGCCGCCGTATGTGTTTTTGTTCTCTTTGTGGAACTCGAATTCATATTCGTCGTGATATTTGCTCAGAGTCTTGCCTCCCAACCCGCGCTGGTATGTCAGACCTACACCAGCTCCGCAAAAAACGTCAGTTTCAAAACATCCCCTGTATCCGAAGAGGGTCGTTGGTATCTGTAAGTGTGTAGCTTCCACTTCCGACTTGTCGTTCGGAAAATAATCGTTACCATAAGCCACGCTGAAGTTCTGTTTGCTGTATCGGGCTCCAATGCTTGCATAGTAACCACCTCTGCGCCGCCCGAATTCGGCTCTTGCTCCTGCCGTGAAACCTAAGTGCATGTCGTTGTCGCCCAAACTGGAAAGGCTGCCTCCGCCATATACTTCTCCCATAACGATAGGAAGCTCTTCGCTTTCATAAGATGCATTTGACACATAACTTTGTGTCTCGGTGACCACCACAACCTCCTCGCGTGGGGGGCGGGAACCGTGTCGGTGGTGATTCCTACGGTCATAGTGATGGCGGTTGTTCCTAACCTGGTCATGTCTTTTATAGGGTGTCGCCTCTTCTTTGCTTGTGTTAGGTTCATTGCTTGCGTTGGGATTTGTCCCTCGACTATCAGAACCGCGTTGGGTCGATTCCTGCAAACGGCCTCTGCCAGTTGCCCCGCTGTAACTTGGAGCGCTTCCTGTTGAGCTGTTGCCGGTCGAACGGGTCGAGCGTCCGTCAGAAGGTGTGCTGCCCGACACCGAGCCGCGTGTGCTGCCGCTTCCCCGGTTCTGTGCAAGCAGAAACTGGTTGTCTTGTCCGTATTCAATTACTTGCCCTGTGGCGTTTGTGCAAAACAGTGCGGAAAAGGTGATGGCAGTTGCAAATAGGTGGCTTTTCATTTGTTTTAATTCTTTTGCTTTTTCTTCAACTAATGGATAGAAATTATTGTTGTGTATTTATAAAAAAATCCGCAAACTTCTTTGCGGATTCTTTAGTTGTTCCTCAAGGATTCGAACCCTGACAAGCAGTGCCAGAAACTGATGTGCTACCATTACACCAAGGAACAATTTATGTTTGCGTGGGGCTGTTCTCCCCGATTGCGATGCAAAGTTAATGCTTTTTCGTCACTTTGCAAGACCTCTTGACGATTTTTTCAAAAAAAAGTGGATTTTCATCGCCAAGTCGTTCTTCTCCGGCCGTATGGAGTCTTCGGAAAGTGGCGTGGTGGTTTTTGCCTGAGTGTTTTCTTTAATGTTGGGAAAATGCAGATTGTTAGTCTTTTCGTGTGTCGCATCTTTTGCTTTGGTACGGTTATTGCATAATTTATATGAATACTTCCTCGGAAGTTTTTTGAATTGTCAACCTAAAATGAGCCTTTAGGGCACTTAAACATATTCGAATAATGCGGTTTTTTGATGTTTATTTAAAAAAGGGTGTTGTATCATCTCGTTTACTCATACTTAGTTGTTTCTATTTGCTGTCTGGGCTGAAGTTCTCTGCAGTAGCCGATGATATAGACACACACAATGTGGATCCCGTTTATTCAAAAATGATAAATGGAACGTGCCTCGTTGTTGGTAATGCGAATACCCGTTTGTCTACGGGTAAGGTTGATTACGGGGATATTGCTAACGTGGCAGATGAAAAGAAGGCATTGGAGTATGTTTTGGCCGATGGTCTGAAGAACACGGTTAGTGTGGATGGTGGCGGTAGTGTGAAAATCTATAATAGCAGTTTTGCCAATTTCTGTATTCCTAAAGATTTGCCATGTGGTGATGTGAATATCGAATTGGGACAACTGAACTGGGGTGGACGTGTTGCCTCTGACAAAACCTCTCTATTAAGCGAAAGAACTACAGTGTACATTAAAATAGGTGACAGCCCTGTCTACAAAGTTGACGCAGATGAGTACGCCTTTACCGCTGAAAAAGATTATTATTCGTGTCATGCCGATATCTCTAAATACATCAAGAAACATCTGAGTGCCATAGCTGGGCAGCCGGTCAGCATCTATGTGGGAAACATAGCCGCTTCTCTCGATGTTATTAATGAGGCTAGTGGTACGAGTAATGTGGAATCTCCAACTGCGTCTGGCTGGTCTTTAGATTTAGTTTATTCTAGTCCGTCATTACCAAGGAGGAATATCGCAGTCTATAATTACGATAAATTGCAGATTTCGAACACTGTAGGTAATGTGGAACCAGCTCTTAATCCGCAGTTTAAATTCGCATGGTCGGGTGCTGGTGATGGTGAGGCTTTTGACTATTCAATGTGCGATACCATCACGCTTATTTATTCTGCGTTTGGTGGTATGAAGAAAATAGATGACGATGCGCTGTTTTTCGGAACGGGTGGCGCTGTCTTCGACTTGTATGATGATCTCTTTAAAATTACTTATCTTAATGATAAGAACCAAAAAATGACTGTTAATCATTTTTCTTCATCTATTGATTATGAATATGATACAGACGGGTGCAATGTGGGTAAGTCTTGGCAGTATTCTCCAGGATATGACTTGCATGCAATTACCATCGACCCAGGAGAACCAGGAAAATTTAAAAAACTTGCAAGGGGGGCAGATGCCTTTTCACTATATATCAAACCGGCTAATGAACATCATTTTGTAACGAATGTTGCCATTGTTACGGGCGCCCCTGAAACTCCGCAAGCGCAGATTTATACCAGAACTCCTGAATCGGTTGAACCTGGTACTGTATATAAAACGGACATAAATTTCGCAGTTGGTGAAAATAAAGAGGGTATGGCTAATCTGGTTATTACGGTGCCTATCTCTGAATATATCGATTCTATTACCTCTATTGAGACTAAATGCCTATCTGATATTGTAAAGAAGAGTAATTCTAGTAGTTATTACTCAGTTTGCGTGAAACCTGGCGAAGAATCTGGAACTGGGGTCTTTACGGAGTATTGTTATCCTTTCTCTGAGTTTTGCAATGGCGCTATTAATAAAAACCAGCGTCCAGAACTCTTTACGGCTATCAACAAGTATTTGATTGCTGTTGATGAACATAACGACAAGAACCGTTTTGTTGATCCTGCTGATTTTAGATCTGCGCGACTCGTTTTCACCTTTAAGAATGTGGTCGTTCCTAAGGAGGTGAAGAAGACTGATGTTTGGAATATGACCTTCAATTTGAAAACAAAGAAGGAAGGTGATCCTGTTTATTTCCAAACTACCTACGTGAATAAGCGTCCTTCTATTGCTCCTGAAGCCGAATTAAGCCTGACTACTCAGGAGTCAGGTGAACACTCAATGTTTGGTAATACGCTCGAGGATCCTAATTATTGGGATAACTACCGTTGTATGCTTAATGGCGGCGGCGGTGATGGCTACGGTAGTGGCGGTGGTGGCGGCTGTGTTACCTTAGATGGCTCTCAAAAGTCGGAAAAAGGTGTCTTTGTCAGACAAGATTCTATCCGGAAACCACAGGTGATAGTTTCCACTAATTCCGTGTGTCGGCCTGTTCCAGACTCGATCTCTTTCACTATTTGCAGTCCGACAGTTATTTCTATCAATGACCTTAATTACCAGTTGGTGTCGAAAAAAGATTTCGATATTGACTCTATAGCTCGTATTGACTCATGTATTTGGGAGGAACGCAAACGCGATTCCTTGATAGCTTTTGCACAACGGCATGGTGTCAACAAATCGCGTCTAGAGAAACTGTTGTCCGATGTGTCTGGAACTACCCTCGATTTTGCGGCTACGGCTGTCCAAAGTTACGGTTGCGATAACGGAGAGGCTGCCCCTCAGTCGTATATTGACTCTGTAGAACTGATTCTGAACGCTAAAATACGTCCAAGCAGGTTGTTTGCTTTGTATGGGGCTGCGGACACGACGAAAAAGTATTTGAGTAGTGCGAGCTATGTCGTCTCCCCTCCAAATTATAATGTGACCTATACGGTTGATGGCGATACAACTCTTTATCTCTATTACCAATCGCCGTGGGTCGATGGTAATGGTGATTCGTGTAGTAAGTTTATTCCTGTGCATTTTCATAAACGGCAGGTCCCTGCGCCAGAGGTTACGTACGATAGCGAAATATTGTCGAATCAAGATACCGTATACCTTTGTTTGGAAGGAAACCTTGCGCCTTTCTCTATAACAAAAGATCGTGGTGAGTATGACCTTTATGCAAGCCTTTCGAAGGTTGAAGGCTCTACTTTGGCCGATTTGACAGACTTTAGGGATGTGATGCTTTATAATGGATTCAGCAAGGTTTACGATTGGAATGCTACTAATTCTGAAAAAGGTGCATTCTCTTCTGCCGAACCAGGACTCTACCGTTTCGCTGTCCGTCAACAGACGCTGAACTGTAAGAGCGACTCTGTGGTCTTTTTTGTTTCGGTTGCCGATATGAAGATTGAAAACGGACCGGTAATCGATGACTCTCAAACTGACTTCTGTCAGGCCCTTTCTACTACCGATTCCATCACTCTCAAAGTTAATAAAACCGAAGATCAGAAAGATTATACCGTTAAGTGGTATAATACACGTACTACACAAGCCAAGGCAGAGTTCATTGGCTATGGCGATGAAATTAAAGTGCGCCAAGACAGTGCCGAAACTTTCCGTTATGGTGCTACTTTCTATAATAATAAATGTGAGAGCGATACTAGCATCATTACTATTAACGTGCATCCTCTACCTGATACTATCTCTCCCGATACTATTCCGGTTTGCCAGCGTTACCATATGACTGCGGCCGATGTGTTGGATGTCTTGAAAATGAAGAATGGAACTACTGGTTTATCTTCCGACAAACTTATGTTCTATCATTATATTAATCAAGAGGGTAGCACTGTTGATGAAAATGTTTGGACTTCTATTAATCAAGACTCTGTTTCGCTTGAAAAATTGCTTGCTGGTTTCGATTTTGAGTCAACTTGTCAAGAGAATGGTGCTCGCTTCCTTAATTTCGCTGTTCGCGCTGTGAGCGACAAAGGCTGCCCTGGCCCTGGCTCCCTCATCACTATCAAGATTAATTGTTTCGAGGAGACTCAGCCTCAATTCGGTTTCCCTGGCGACTCTATTCTTTACTGTATGGGCTCGAAGGGAAGTGCTGACTTCGATAACTTCCTTTCGCCTGATGAAAAATCGAAGTTTGCCAAACATAAATGGTATTGGTTCGATGCTGCCCAAGACAATCACTATAAATACTTTTTTGGAAATACCTATTATACTACCGGCGAAAACTCGGCTCCGGTTGTTGACCCTTCTTTCGTTCATTCCGACCTGATTACGGTTGTGCGTGTCGATTCCAACAACTGTATCTCGTTACACGATACTTTCAAGGTGGTAGTCGATACCAGCATTAACACTTATCCTATTATTGCTGACTCGGTTATTCCTGTTGCCGACAAACGATTTACGCTCACTTACTGTAAGGGCGACTACGACCAACCTGCTATCACCATTCCGGCTGTTGGTTTCCCTTCGGCTGACTATAGGGTTGAGTGGTATGAAAAAGACGACATGAATACCACCTGTAATGGTATCGATTCTTCTGGTGTCGTTATGCAGCCTTCTATGGTTGCCGGTCTGGAAAAAGCCGATACTACTTATTATTGTGTCAGACAGTCTACTCAGATGGGATGTACGGGACCTTGGCTCACGGTGCAAGTGGTGGTTTACCCTGACGTCTCCGATCAACCGACGATCGGTCAGATTCCGGAATTCTGTCAAGGCGCTATTCCTGTACCAGCCACTGTCAATGCCGTTAATCCTGATCCTGATGCATATATTATGACTTATTACAGGGTCGACACCACACATGTGGATGGCGCCGTTGTTAAAGATACGGTAACCGTTCCTAACATTGTTCCTAATACTGAAAACGAGGGTGTGACAACCTATTACGCTTCGTTGCGTGATAAGAAAACCAAGTGCCAAAGTCCTCTTTTTGAAATTCCTGTCAGGGTCAACCATAAACCAGGATCTGTTGCTTACACGGGTGACCCTGTTGTCTTGTATTGTGCTGATGGCTCTGATGTGGACTTGGCAAAAGATCTGCCTGCCAAAGTTAATGCTAACGATTACGATACCCACTTGATGTGGCTGCCTTCTAACATTATCTCAACCGCTAACAATGCTAAGGTTACTGTTGGCATTTACCAGCGTGACTCGGTTACGGGCTGTTTGGGCGATACTACGTCGTTGGAGGTAAGGGTGGAAAAAACATTCCGCTACACACCTTGGGGCGACCGGTCTTTCTGTTGGGGCGAGACCATCAATGTCTGCGATTCCATTAACAAACGTATTCGTCCAATTAATCACTACATCGATTCTACCTCTATCGGATATGAGGTGCGACGGATGGTGGGCAAGACCGCTGCTAAGGATGCCTTGTCGTGCGATGTCCTTGCTGCCTTGGGCTCTAAGGCCGACCGCCATAAATCTGACACCACTTCGTACCAGATTACTGTGCTCGACTCGGTTAGTGGCTGTGTCGCTTACGATACCGTGACTATTATTTTCCGGGGACTGCCTAACGCAGAACCCGATAAAGTAGGGGAATACTGTGAGGCGTTCCCTACCAAACTGCCTACTCCCGATAATAACGATTACACCTATAAGTGGCTGCGCGAAAATGGGTCGGAGTCCGCGGAAACGGTCACTCTCGATGCTTCTGAAGTCTTCTCTCTTGTCGAGTTTGACGAATTCTTGTGTTCCGACACTTTCAAGGTTCAAGTGAATGTTCATTCGAAGCCGCAGGCTCCTTCTGTTTCCGATTTGAAACTCTGCCAAAATGGAAATGAGGTGGTCTTGCCCATTGTTGTCACTCCTGATGCCGAGTATTCGGCTGAAAACCTGCAGATCCAGTATTTCAACCATTTGGGTGACAGTATTCCTAACAAGATATCTACCGATACGATCGCTATTTCTGGTTTGAAACGTGTTTTGACATTCAAGGCTCGCCAGACCGATTTGCTCTATGGTTGCTATAACGAGGCAGAATTTAAGGTTGAACTGGCTAAGGGATTGGTATTGAATGCTCCGGATATGAAAGCTGTCTGTCAACCCGATACTGTTGACCTCGCTAAACACGTGAAGACTTACTTGAGTGAAAATCTCGAAAGTGTCAATCTCCCTAATCTAGGTGGTGCTTCTTTTGAATACGGACGACTGATGGGAGGGGTGGTTTCTGGCCTGACCGAGGCTGAGGCTGCCGAATTGGTCTACGTTGAGGGACGCGACAGTGTTACCTATATATATACTGTAACTGACGCTTCTAATACTTGTTCTGCTTCCGATACCTTGTTCGTTGTTATTAACAAGCAGCCTGCTACTCCGCTTGTGGAGAAAGGGGCCGATACGCTCTTCTTCTGCGCTGGCAACGAACCTTTCGTTATTGGTGCTGAAAATAGGAATGCTGCCAGTGTTAATTCTGCTATTTTCTGGAATGGCGTTTCAGATGTAGTTCCTACCGATTCTGTTACGGTTGATATCGATGTGACTGAAAAGTCGTATTCTGCTTATAGTAGGAACTTGAATACCGGATGTATAAGTGTTTCCGATACGGTGGCTGTTGTTGTCGCAAAAGCCATTAAAGTCAGCCCTATAGCGAAAAATGACACTTTGGAACTTTGTGCTGGCGAGGTGTTCGATGTTGCTGCTGCGGCCACTGCTTCCTTTGTTTTCGACGAAAAACGTCTTTCCGATATCTCTATTCTTGCTTCTGTAAATGGAGTGTCTACTCCTCTGATGGGGCTGTCGGCTGTTACAAGCACAACACAAGACACCATTGACTATAGTTTCAGTGCGGCTGATGCTCTGACCGGATGTGAGGCTTCGAACCGTCTGGTGCTTATTTACCACAAGAAACCGGAAGTGCACATCGAAGCTCCTGATGTTGTCTGCCAGCGTTCCGATGTGAAGTTGCAGGCTGTGGGCGAAGATAGGGCTGTTTCTTATGCCTGGTATGTGGCTGACAACAAAGTGGTGGCCAGCACTGCTGCCGAACTTGTGTTCCAAAAGGCGGTGGAACCGGTTACTTTCAAGTTGGTTGAGACGCTTAACGGTACTTTGTGTGCCGATAGTGTTTCTTTCAATCTTGACGTGGTCGGTACTCCAAATGCGTTTACCGATTCCTCGTTTGTTTTCTGTCAGCAGAATGCAGAAGAGCTAATTCGCTTCGCACGCCCAACTTCCGACGAGGTCTATAGGGTAGAGTGGTCGGAAGACCAAACGGCTGTTCTTTCTGCCGATGCAAGTCTACCTGTCGATCTTTCTGCCGATACGGCCTATGTCCTTTATGCCCGTCAGCTAGATGAGGCAAAAGGCTTGGTTTGTCCTTCTGATTGGGCGAAGGCAACTGTTAAGGTGAACAAGCATATTGACGTTTCTCTTCCTGATACTTTCATGTGTCATCCGTTTGAATTCAATCTTGCCTTGTTCGCGAAGAACAAGAAGGTTGAGTCTGAACTTGGTTTCCAGTTGGCTGTTGACAGGGTCTTCCAGGTGGCTGGTATGGGGGCTATGCAGGCGGTTGCTGATTCTTCGGCCGTTGTTGAAGGTGGAAAATATCAAATTAATTATCTAGATAAAAACGGTTGCCCAAGCTCGGCTGTCACCAAACTTGAGTTTATTGACAAACCTTCGACTCCTGTTGTTGATGTGGTCGATCCTATCCTGCTCTGTCAGGGTGCCGATACCTTTATTACTGTTAATAAAATTGCTGGTAACTTCTTGTACCACTGGTTGCCTGTAGGTGGTAACGATACCATTACGGCCGATACCCTTCAGATTTCGGCTGGTTTGCCTACTTCTGCTTCGCTTCAGGTATGGCGCCAAGATGCCAAGTATGGTTGCGAGAGCGACAAGGTCGAGTTCAAATACAGCGTGATTGAGGCTATCGCTACAAACAATATCGATGTGCAGCACCTCTGTGAGGGCGAGGCGCTCGATTTGGATTCGCTGGGTCGTCTGGCGTTCACATTTAGCGATGAACTGGAGTACGCTTACTACAAGCCAGATGGTTCTCCTATGCTTATGACGAATGCGGTTGGCGATGAGGGTACTTACACGGTTACCGCAAGAAGCGCTTCCAGTGGTTGTGTGGCCAAGAATAAGCTTACCATCGATGTACACGACAATCCGGTTCTGGCTTATAAGGGTGACACTGTCCTTTGTGAGAACGATACCTTCAATTTGGTCGCATTTACCAAAGAGGATATGCCTGACCCTGTTTACAAGTGGACGGTTGGTGCAAACGCTGTGACCGACAGCCGTCTGTCGTTCGTTGCTACGGTAGAGACTCCACACCAAGTCTTGGAACAGACTGCCGTCTTGGAGGGTACTTATGTGATCTCGAATTCAAAGAAATGTGTGACCGAACGTAATGTGGCTCTGAAGACGAATCCGGCTCCTGACCCGCTTTTGTCCGACACGGTTGAACTTTGTCAGAATACGGGTGTTGTCAATTTGCCGGTTCCTTATGAACAAGGCGCTTACGATTTGAAGATTATTCGTGGTTCCGATACGATTCCTGAAATCAGTATTAATACCGATGTTGTCGCTAGTTACGCCTATAATATCTTACAGGTTAACCGACTGACCAGGTGTAAGAGCCCTATGGTGCCTGTCTATGCAAATGTACATGTGGCTATTTCTCTCGATTTAGACGATGCGGTCTATGTGTGTGAACCTGAAACCTACGACTTGCTGACTGCTGCTGCCGATAAAGCCCTGGCAAATAATGCCTATGTGCAGGAGATGAAGCAGTTGTCTATAGTTTCGGTTGTTAGCGCAGGATCTGAGGTCGATAATGCTGGCAAGTTAGACAAAAGCGGTACCTACGTGGTGACTGTTGCTGACCAGTATAACTGTCAGGCTCACGACCAGATAGCTGTTAATTTTGTGGCAAAACCGTCTACTCCGGTTGTCGATGCGGCTTCTCCGATCCTTTTGTGCCAAGGTGCCGACACCTTTATTACGGTTAAGCCTGTGGTTGGTAATTATGTGTACCACTGGTTACCTAAGGGTACTATCGACACCGTTACTACCGACAGTTTTGTCGTTGTTGCCAAGTATGCGAGTGCCTCTGACCAACTGATTAATGTATGGCGACAAGATGCTGACCATGGTTGTGAGAGTGAGAAGGCCGAGGTTAGCTACCGTGTGGTTGACTCTATTACCACTAACCTTATTGATGTGCAACATCTTTGTGAGGGTGAGACGCTCGATTTGGATTCGTTGGGACGTCTGGCTTTCAACTTTAACGACGATTTGACCTACGCTTACTCTAAAGCTGATGGTAGCCCTATGCTTATGACGAATGCGGTTGGTTCTGAAGGTTCTTATATTGTTACGGCTAACAACTCGACCAGCGGTTGTAGTGCTAAGGCCGTTCTTACCATCGATGTACACGACAATCCGGTTCTGGCTTATAAGGGTGACACTGTCCTTTGTGAGAACGATACATTCAATTTGGTCGCATTTACAAAAGACGATATGCCTGACCCAGTCTACAAGTGGACGGTTGGTGAGAATGCTGTTACCGACGGCCGCCTGACGTTCGTTGCTGCTGTTCAGACTCCGCATCAACCGTTGGAACAGACTGCGGTTTTAGAGGGTACATATGTTATTACGAACTCGAAGAAGTGTGTAACCGAGCGTAATGTGGCTTTGAAAACCAATCCGGCTCCTGACCCGCTTTTGTCTGATACGGTTGAACTTTGTCAGAATACGGGTGTGGTAAAACTGCCTGTCCCTTACGAACAGGGTACTTATGACTTGAAGATTATATACGGAACCGACACTGTGCCTGAAATCAGTATCAATACGGCCGATGTTGCTAATTATGCCTATAACATCCTTCAGGTTACCCGACTGACTAAGTGTAAGAGTCCTATGGTTCCTGTTTATGCGAATGTGCATTCGGCTATTTCGCTTGATTTGGCCGATGAGGTTTACGTCTGTGAGCCTGAAACCTACAACTTGTTGTCTGTTGCAACCGACAGTGCTCATTCTAACAATGGTGCTATCGCTGAGGTGAAACAGTTGGCTATTCTTTCAGTTGTTAGTGCTGGAACTGAAATCAATAATGCTGACAATCTTGACCAGAGTGGTACCTATGTGGTTACTATCGCTGACCAATATAACTGTCAGGCACACGACCAGATTGCCGTTAACTTTGTGGCTAAGCCTTCTATTCCAGAGGTCGATGCGGCTTCTCCGATCCTTTTGTGCCAAGGTGCCGACACCTTTATTACGGTTAAACCTGTGGTTGGCAACTATGTGTACCACTGGCTGCCTAAGGGTACTATCGATACGGTTACTACCGACAGCTATGCGGTTATTGCCAAATTTGCCAGTGCTTCTGACCAACTTATTAATGTATGGCGACAAGATGCCGACCATGGTTGCGAAAGTGAAAAGGCCGAGTTTAGTTACCGTGTGGTTGATTCTATTACGACCAACCTTATCGATGTGCAACATCTTTGTGAGGGTGAAACGCTCGATTTGGATTCGTTGGGACGACTGGCGTTCAACTTCAATGACGATTTGACTTACGCTTTCTCCAAGTCTGATGGTAGCCCTATGCTTCTGACGAATGCAATTGGTGCGGAAGGCTCATATATTGTGACGGCTAATAATGCTGCCAGCGGCTGTAGTGCCAAGAATGTGCTTACTATTGATGTTCACGAGAACCCTGTTCTCCTTTGTAAGGGAGATACGGTCCTCTGTGAAAGCGACACATTCAATTTGGTTGCATTTACAAATGAGGAAATGCCTGACCCTGTCTACAAATGGACGGTTGACGATAAATCTGTAACCGATAGCCGGTTGTCGTTCTTGGCTGCTGTGCAGACTCCGCATCAGGCTCTTGAACAAACGGCTGTTCTTGAAGGTACGTATGTTATCACGAACACTAAGAAATGTGTGACTGTTCGCGATGTAGCTTTGAAGACGAACCCGGCTCCTGATCCGCTTTTGTCTGATACGGCTGACCTTTGCCAGAATACGGGTGAGGTTACGCTTCCGGTTACTTACGATCAGGCTGTCTATGATTTGAATATCAAACTTGCGGGCGATTCTGTTCCAAGTATTGTTGTCAATACCGACGACGTGGAGAATTATGTGTATACTATACTCCAGAAAAACCGTCTGACTAAGTGTAAGAGCGCCGAGGTTCTATTCTATGTCAATGTACACCCAGCCATATCTTTGAAGTTGCCTGAAATACCGGCTATTTGTCAACCTGCGGTTGTCGATTTCGCTACTGTGGTTAATAAAGCTACTGCCGAGAGTAATAAGTCGGTTCCTGAGAATAAGAAGATTAATACGGTCGCTTACTATTTCAACGGTGTAGAGTTTGAAGATGCCTCTGCCCTTGACCAGAGTGGTGAGTATAGGGCGGTTATTGAAGACCAGTATGGTTGTCAGGCTTCCGACCAGGTTTATGTCAGTGTCGGATTACAGCCTGAAATGGTGAAAGCCGACACTGGCTTCTGCCAGTCTACTGGCGACCGCTTGCTGGCTGGTAACGGTACTTCTTCTAACTATGCTTTGCAATGGTTGGCTTTGGCTACCGCTTATCCCGACTCTGTTTATTCCGACTCTTTGATGGTTTCAACCGTAGCCAGTGGTGAATATAGCTATTTGATGCGTCAGGTCGACCGTACCACCGGCTGTCCTAGTGAGGTGGCTCCTGTTACGGTTACTATTTATCCGGCTCTTTCTGTAAGCCTGCGCGATACCATGTTATGCTATGGCGAGACGTTTGACTTTGTTGGCTATGCGGCTTCACAGGTGAAGGGGGGGACAAATCCTGTGCTTAACAGCTATGCGCGTACGGTGGCTGTTAGTCCGTTATCGTATGAGGCGGTTGCCCAGCGTGGCGACTTCTACGCAGTTTATACAGATGATCATGCTTGTACGATTTCCGACACTATGACGGTTGATTTTGCTCCAGAAATTAAGGTGTCAATTTCTTCTAACGGGCCTGTTTGTGAAGGTGACACGTTGCATTTGGAGGCAACTGGTGCCGATTTCTATGCATGGAACAATATGGGGGCTACTTCTGGCTCTTTCGATATTGTCACATCTGAAGATGGTAGCTTCACAGTTCCGCTTAAGGCTGGAATACGGGTGGATAAACTCACTTGTGAGCTTGATTCTGTTATCGATTACGTGGTGAAGGTCGTTCCTGACTTGATTCCTGTTGCCGATACGGCTGTTGTTTATTGTCAGGGAACTGTTGTTGAACCTTTGATGCTGACTCCTTCGCTCGATGGTGCTAAGGTTTTGTGGTATTCTCCTGCCGATAATTATGCATCTGCTGCTCAGAATGGTACTTTGGTCCCTTCTTCGCAGAATGCTGGTACTTCTGTGTACCGCTTCCGCCAGCAACTCGATGGATGTATGACCGATGCCCAAGAAGTTCCGGTTGAGATACAGCCGGCTATTACTGAACTGCCTGGTACTTCTGATACGGCTTATTGTTTGAATGAGGCGACTGTTCCTCTATTGGCTAAGGTCGACAATCCGCTCTACGATGTGGTTTGGACCAATGCCGATGGCGATACGCTGCCTCTGGGCTATAAACCTTCTTCTTCTGAGGCGGGAATCCAACTCTTCCAGGCGCGTCTGCATTATCGTGCCTGCTATGGTAAGCCTGTGCCTGAACGCGTGACGGTATCGCTCCCTTATGGAGAGAAACCTGATGTTGACCCTTCGGTTATCTTCTGCCAGAATACGGGCGACTACACACTTCAGGCTAACTCTATTCCTAGTGGAGCACGCCTTAATTGGTATACCACTATTGGAGGGGTGCGCTACGATTCGATTGTTGTTCCAACTGCTGAGGGACAGGTTCAGTGGACTTCTAACAGTTATTATGTGACTCAGTCGGTAATCGATGGCTGTGAAAGCGATCCGGTTGAGGTCGTTGTTGACATTAAGCCTTCTTCCGAGAATAAGGTGATGGCTGTCGATACCTGTGTGAATATCCCTGTCAAGATTTCTAGCGTGTTTAACCGCAATGGTGTTACCGATGTGCTTGATACGCTGTGGCGTCTCGATGGCGGTGTGAAAGACCGTGTTGAGAATACGGCTAACATCGGCTTTACTGGCACCTATTATGCTGCTACGCATAACGAATGGGGCTGTAAGGCGCTTCAGACTGTAAATGTCCGAATGTTGCAGGTTGAAGATTTCACTTATTCGACGATTAAGACGATGTACTGTTTCGACGATACGGTCAGCTTGGCTGCTGCTTCTTCGAACTCGACTTTCGAATGGTATAACCCTGTTAATGGCGAGAATTCTTTCTCCGACAGTTATACGTTCCGCCTGCAGGGCCCTCAACAGATTCAGCTTGTGGCTAGGGTAATGAGTATGCCGGCTTGTACCCAAACTATCAATTACGAGTTCAACACTCATCCGTTCATCGAACCTGTGGTTGATGGTAAAACGCAGATTTGTGTGGGCAGTCAGGTTCAGTTGTCTACCTCTAACGTGTTTAATGCCGAGTGGGCGGTGTTCGATTCTGTCGCTTCTGGCGATAACTTCGCTTTCTATCCTGACCAGTCGTGTCTGGTTAAGTTGTCGGGTGTTGATAAGAACAATTGCCCTGTCAGCAAAAACTTTGAAATTAGTGCTGCCAAAGTGCCTAATCCGGTTCTTGAAGTCGTCCCTAGCATTCATTCGCAATTCTACCACCTGAATCGAGACACTTTCGATGTGAAGTTGAATGTGCTGCTTGAAGATAATTACGATGAGGGCTTGACTTACTATTGGAATTTTGGAGACGGTGACGAGGGTGTTGGTAGTATGAGTGAATACCATGAGTACGACTCGGCCCGTGTGCGTCTGACTAAACCGATTCCGGTCTCTATTCTGGTTTCACACGAATATGGTTGCTCTGGTAAGGCGGTTAAACTGTTGTTGGTCGACCCTGACTTCTATGTTCCGAATACCATGGCGGCTGGTGAGACCTTTATGCCAAGTTACGAGTTGCAGATTTTCGACCGTATCGGGAACCTCATCTATGAGGGTGTGGGCTGGCAAGGTCAGAAGAACAATGGCGATGAAGCCTTTGCCGACACTTATTTCTATGCTATCAACTATTATGTCGATGGCGATAAGAAGGTGAAGACTGGTTATATTACGTTGGTTAGATAAAAATTATGGGTAAGATACATAACGGCAAACTTTTTTTCAAGTGCTTATTGCTGACTGCCTTGGTTGGGTGTGCTTCGCTTACTGCCAATGCACAGGAAGATGTCTTGTTCACCAACAAGCAGTTGCGGCAGAATTATTTGAATCCGGCCTACATCCCGGAAATTATGTACGCTACTGTTAATTTGGGCGGACGTTTCCAATGGCGGGGCGTTGAGGGTGCACCTAAAACTTATTTCGTTGGGGCTAAATACTTCTTTATGGGGGCTCATTCCCAAATTTCTCTTTCTATGCTTTCCGATGAAATTGGTTATCAGTATACCCGTAACCCTAAGTTCGGTTTTGCTTTCCTTATCCCTATTGGAGACGATAGTTATGTCAATCTTGGTGTAGGGGCTGGACTGATGAACCGTGATTACGATGCCAGCAAGATTAAACCAAACAATACAAAAAATCTTGTCGATGAGTCTAAATTTATGCAGGGTACGGTGCCCGATGCTGAAGTGGGGGCTGAACTCCTGTTGCAAAACTTTGAACTCGGTGTGGCGGCTAACCATTTGTTGAAGGGTACGCTTGATATGCCTTTGTATCGTTTGTATTCCGGATATCTTAACTATTATTTCCAGACTAAGGAATGGTGGAGGCTTTCTCCTTCTTATTCTGTCTATAATTACCGCGACCGCTGGAAACACCAAATCGGACTTACTTACTATTATCTCTTCGACTACGAATGGAATCCTTCCGATTTGTTTTATGTGGGTGCTGCTTTCCGCTATAAATACGAAGGCTCTCTTTTGGCTGGTGTAAGTTTGTTCGACTGGCTTTCGCTTTATTACAGTTACGACTTCTTCTTCGGTGCCCTTCGACACGACAGTTATGGAACTCACGAAATTGGACTTGAAATTAAAATTCCGCAGAAGTTCCAGGGGTGTCTTGCCAATTATGGCAAATCGAAAAAATATACACGCTATACAAAGTATTACCGTACGCGTTAATCTTTATCGAAGGGATGTGTCTTTCTTGATGCATCCCTTCCTTTTGGCAGCTTCACTTTGTATTGTATACGTATTTTATGAAGATATGAGTATTTATGCGTAAAGATGACAAAATATTCGTATTATAGCGTTTTTTGTACTTCTTTATTCGATTTTGTACTCTTTTTATGCTGTTTTTGGGAATGCCAATTTACTTTTTTTACCATTTTTTCGGTGTTTTTAGCCCATCTTTGCAGTAAGGTTAAGGCAATATAATTTGTCTTGCTTTTAAATGTATCGCAACTTAACCTTACTTCTCATATATTACTACAGTTTTAAAAGGGGGAAAGAGACATTCTTGTCTTACCCTCTTTTTTGTCATTGCCTTTTCCTCCATTCTGCGGCTGTTACCTGCTCGTAGTTACAGAAAACCTGGTCAAAGTATTTCCGGGTCGAGAATCCACAACTAATGGCTATATCTTCTATTCCTTTATTTGGGTTTTCCCGCATCATTTGTTTCGCATCTTCTATCCTTAACCCGTTTATCCATTCTCTGAACGATTTCCCGATGTTGGTATTGATGTATCTTGATAGTGTGGTACGGTTGGTTCCTATTTCGCTGGCCAACTTTACAATTGTGATATCGCTATCGTGGTATTTTTTCTCCTGAATCCACTTGTTGACAAGTGGAGCCAGTGTCCATTCTGCTATATTACTAAAATTAGGCGTTGCGGTGCTGTCGGGCGTTTTCTCGTCCTCGGTTTGTGTCTCTTCCACTATTTCGGCATAGTGACCGAAGTACGAGAAGTTGAAAACATAGTACGAAAATGTTATCCAAAACAGGAAACCGAAGAAAAGAAGGGCTTTTGTCGAAAAAATGGCGAATGGTACGAAAAGTAGGCATACAAACAACAATATGGAGGCGTTTCTCATCCAATGTATATATTCCTCTACTGGCGACCCGTAGTATTCGTCGATGTTACGAACCATTTTTTTGTATCCTATGTATATCTGCGAACTGTAGTAAAGTTGGATGCATAGGTAAAAAACGCCACAAATATGGTTGGTCTCCCTTATGTATATGCCTTGCTTATAAAACAGACCGATTGTAAGGCACATTATCACTATAGCCGACATAGCCCCGCCTATGCAGATTTCTTTCTTCTTCAAACTGTTCTGTTGTTGAAGGTTCAGTGCTCCAAGTAGGAACAAGATGTTCCCCGGTACGTAGAAAAACAGGTTGCAGGTCGTTCCTAACGACTCGTTTTGTGCCCTGATGCTGAACATCATCTGTAACGCGTACTGTATTGCTATTATAAAGATGGAGCCTGTCAACATCCAGCGTGTTTGGTTGTATTTCTTGAAGCCTGTGCCTCTGTACGGACATAGTAGCAGTAACATGCCGAGCATGAGGGCTGTCATAAGCGACATTATCTGAATGGCATATAGTAGTTTCATTGCTGTTTACTCTTTTATATTGGCGTTGGCGCTTTTTTCTGCAAAATTAGCCTTTTTTGTGGCTATGTTCCGCTTTTCTTTCGTTTTTGTGTGACGTTTGTCCCTACACGGAACTCTTCTGCTGTTGTTGCGTTCTGTTTGTTCACTAAATCGGCCTTTTCGTTGGGATTACCTTCCTTTTTTCGTAAATTTGCGTGCCTTTTTAGGCACTTTGCCCTTTGTAGGGCTTATGTTTTGAAAACAAATTATTTAGATATAATAGCAATGGGTAAAAAATTTGCCGAATACGCTAAGTTCGACCTCTCACAAGTTAATAAGGAGGTGCTGAAAGTGTGGGACGATGCCGACATCTTCCACAAAAGTATTGCCCAGCACGAGGGCGATCCGTCTTATGTCTTTTTCGAAGGACCGCCTTCTGCCAATGGTAAACCGGGCATTCACCACGTTCTTGCCCGTACCATTAAGGATATCTTCCTCCGCTACAAAACTATGCAGGGGTATTACGTTCGCCGTAAGGCGGGTTGGGATACTCACGGACTTCCTGTCGAATTGGGTGTCGAGAAGGAATTGGGTATTACGAAAGACGACATCGGCAAATCTATTTCCATTGAACAGTATAACGACAAATGCCGTTCTAATGTGATGATGTTCACGAACGAGTGGACCGACCTCACCCGTAAAATCGGCTATTGGGTAGACTTGGAACATCCGTACATTACCTACGATAACCGTTTCATCGAGTCGGAATGGTATTTGTTGAAGGAACTCTATAAACAGGGCTTCCTTTACAAGGGCTACACCATTCAACCTTATTCGCCTGCTGCTGGTACCGGTCTTAGCTCGCACGAACTGAACCAACCTGGCTGTTACCGCGATGTGAAGGATACTACGGTTACTGGTCAGTTCCTGGTAAAGGGCAATATACCTGCTGCGGTGAAGGCTGCTGAAAACTGGGGCGAGGTGTTCTTCTTGGCTTGGACGACCACTCCTTGGACGCTCTCTTCAAATACGGCCCTCTGCGTTGGTCCGAAAATCGACTACGTTATGGTGCAGTCTTACAACCCTTACACAGGCAAACCTGGCACTTTCATTCTGGCAGAAGCCCGTTTGTCTGCCTATTTCAACCCGGCTGGTGCCGATGCGCCTCTCGATGCCTACAACCAAGGCGACAAGGTGGTGCCTTTCCGCATCATCGGCCAGTGCAAGGGTAGCGACTTGGTGGGTATGGAGTATGAGCAGCTGATGCCTTGGTTCAAAGTCAATGGCGACGCCTTCAAGGTTATCCCTGGCGACTATGTGACTACGGAAGACGGTACCGGTATCGTCCACATCTCTCCTACCTATGGTGCCGACGATGCGCGCGTGGCTAAGGCTGCCGGCATTGCTCCGCTGCAGTTGGTTGACGCTAACGGCAACTTGCGCCCTACGGTTGACCTCGACGGTAAGTTCTACTTGTTGAAGGACCTCGACGCTGAATACGTTAAGAACAACTGTAATGTTGATGCTTATAAGGAATTTGAAGGCCGCTTCGTGAAGAATGCTTATGATGCGAACCTTACCGATAAGGATGCCAGCCTCGATGTTGACCTCTGTGTGATGCTTAAACAGCAGAATCGTGCGTTCAAGGTCGAGAAGCATGTGCACAACTATCCGCACTGCTGGCGTACCGACAAGCCTATCCTTTATTACCCACTCGACAGCTGGTTCATCCGTTCTACCGCCGCTCGCGACGAGATGGTGGCGCTGAACAAGACCATTCTTTGGAAGCCTGAGTCTACTGGTACCGGCCGTTTCGGCAAGTGGCTCGAGAATTTGAACGACTGGAACCTCTCCCGTTCACGCTTCTGGGGTACTCCGCTTCCAATCTGGCGTACGGAAGACTGCCGCGAGGAAATCTGCATCGGCTCGGTTGAGGAATTGATGAACGAAATCGACAAGTCTATCAAGGCGGGCTTCATGACCGAGAACCCTTTCAAGAATTTCAAGGTGGGTGACTATTCTGAAGAGAATTACTCAACTAAGAATCTTGATCTGCACCGTCCTTATGTCGACAATATCATCTTGGTTTCTCCTTCTGGTAAGCCTATGAAGCGCGAAAGCGACCTGATTGACGTTTGGTTCGACTCGGGTTCTATGCCGTTCTCGCAGTTGCATTATCCGTTTGAGAACAAGGAGTTGGTCGACAACAATCTCTTCTATCCGGCTAACTTCATTTCTGAGGGTGTCGACCAGACCCGTGGCTGGTTCTACACGCTCCACGCCATTTCTACTATGATTAAGCACAGCGTGGCCTTCAAGGCGGTTATCTCTTGCGGTCTGGTGCTCGATAAGAACGGTAACAAGATGTCGAAGCGTCTTGGTAATGCTGTTGATCCGTTCGGACAGGTTGAGAAGTTCGGTGCCGACCCTGTTCGTTGGTATATGATTACCAACTCTAGCCCTTGGGACAACCTCAAGTACGATGAGGATGGTGTCGATGAAATCAAACGTAAATTCTTTGGTACCCTATACAATACCTACTCGTTCTTCGCGCTCTATGCGAATGTTGACGGGTTCACTGGTAGCGAGGCGCAGGTTCCGGTTGAAAAACGTCCGGAAATCGACCGTTGGGTGCTCTCACTCCTCAACACGCTGGTGAAGGAGGTTTGTGCCGCTCTCGACGATTACGAGCCTACTAAGGCTGGCCGCGCTATTTCTAAGTTCGTGCAAGACGACCTCTCGAACTGGTATGTGCGTTTGAACCGTAAACGTTTCTGGGGTGGTACTATGGACGAGGATAAGTTGGCTGCTTACCAGACACTGTACACCTGCTTGCTCACTGTTGCCAAGCTGATGTCGCCAATCGCTCCGTTCTATGCCGATCGTCTTTATCTCGACCTTACTGCTGCGGCTCCGGTTTGCGAATCGGTTCACCTCGACAAGTTCCCTGTTGCCGACGAGTCGCTTATCGACAAGGCGCTCGAAGAGCGTCAGCGTATGGCTCAAGATATTTCTTCTATGGCGCTCTCGCTCCGTAAAAAGGAGAACATCAAGGTGCGCCAGCCGCTTAACCAGATTATGGTGCCTGTCCTCTCTGAACATGAACGTGAAAGCATCTTGGCGGTTGACGACCTCATCAAGAGCGAAATTAACGTGAAGAACATCAAGTTGGTCGACGATTCTGCTGGTATGCTGGTTAAACGTCTGAAACCAGATTTCAAGAAACTGGGCCCTAAGTGTGGTAAGAGCATGAAGTCGGTGGCTAACATCCTGACCAACATTGACCAGCAAAGCATAGCCAAACTCGAAAAGGAGGGCCAGTTGGTACTTGATGTCGATGGCTTGAAGGTGGTGGTTGAGAAGGCCGATGTTGAAATCAAGTCGGAAGATATTCCTGGCTGGTTGGTCGCTAATAACGGCGATTTAACTGTTGCGCTCGATATTCAGCTGACTCCTGAACTGGTTAAGGAAGGTATTGCGCGCGAATTCATAAACCGTATCCAGAACATCCGTAAGTCTTCTGGTTTCGATATTACCGATAAGATTAGCGTCAAGATTGAGCGAAACGAGAAGGTGAACGATGCTGTTGCTGACTTCGCTGACTACATCGGTGCGCAAACTTTGGCTAAGTCGGTCGAGTTGGTCGACAAGGTGGCTAATCCTACCGAACTCGATTTCGATGACTTCAAGGTTAACATCGAAGTTAGCAAACTCTAATGTTGCAAAACTTCTTATTATAAGTTATAAGGCGTACCTTCGGGTACGCCTTTTTTGTTGGTTCTCGGTTATGTGTAAATGTGTGGAAAACTTTATATTTGTTGTAGAACGTGCCTAATCTTAAATATATGTATAAAGGAAAAATCACATGTGAGGCATTGAAGGCTATAAGAAAAAAGATTGCCGATGCCAATGGAATCGATTACCTGCCGGGTGTCTGTAAACATCAGGGTGATTGTAGTGGCACTTGTCAGAAGTGTGAATCGGAAGCCCGTTATATCGAGAAGCGTCTCTCGTTAATGAAAAGTGCGGGTAAGGCTGTTAAAATTATAGGGCTTGCAACGGGCGTTTCGGCTTTGTGTGCTGAACTTCCTTCGTGCGACCCCTTTATTTCTGGCGACGAACCTGAAAGGACTACCGAGTTCGTCTTTGTGAATGATACAGATCACGACATTGAGATAAATACGGATACAGACACTATAAAAATAAAGAAGGGCTTGTCTTTTCATTGTCAGGATGTCTACCTTAATCGAAACCTGCAGTATGTAGATGATGTCCAAGTCGTGTACGACGATACGGTTGCCGTTCATTTTCATCGTAATAAGAGTGCTCAGGTAGAGGGAAAGGAATTCAACATTCTAAGGAATACCTATAGTTGTGAAAATGAATTATGCGTTTACTCGTATGTCTTCACCGATGCCGACTACCAATATGCCTTTGACCATAAGGGCGATGTGGAAGATGAGACACAACACCTTATACGTCCAATCCCAACTGATTCGACTGAAACGTCAAAAAAAGATTAACGCTAGACGCATGTATCAGAATAAGGCAATATCCGTATGGATATTGCCTTTATTCCTATTTATGAGTTGCCACGGATCACGCTCTCCTTTACGGTTTATCGTTTTTTGTTCTATATCTTACTACTATATTGTTTACTACATTGAATTGCTCGACATTTTTACCGCAGGCCTTTGGTGCTTTAATCCCATTGTCGATTGAAAGGGTTGCGTTGGTCTCCACACGCATCTCGTCGTAAAGCCCTTGACCGATAAACGATTGTAGCAGCATGCTGCCCCCTTCTACAATCAAACTTTGCACTTTCTGGTTATAGAGTTCGTTAAGCAGGAATTGGAGGTCTATGCCATCGGCACCGAACGGTGCCTTTACATAATTTACATTCTCCTTCGTGTCGGTTGGTAACTCTTCACAGAAAATAAGCGTAGGCACACTGCCGTCGAGTAAATGGTGGGTGGCTGGTATCCGCAAGTGGCGGTCAATAGCAATACGTAGTGGTTGTTTGCCGTAATAGTCGCGTACGGTCAGCGACGGATTGTCGTTCACTGCTGTATTGGTGCCAACCAAGATTCCGCTTTCCTGGGCACGCATCTGGTGGACAAGGACCAAACTTTCGGGTGTAGATATGTTGATGGGCTTGCCATCGCTGGTACCCATATAGCCGTTTGATGTCTGTGCCCATTTCAGAATTATATAAGGGCGCTTTTGGGTATGGAAGGTGAAGAAACGTCGGTTCAACTCCCAACCTTCTGCTTCCAAGACTCCTGTCTCGACGGTTGCTCCTGCCTCTCGCAGCATTTGCAGCCCTCTGCCTGCAACTTCGGGGAAGGGGTCGCCGCAGGCGACTACCACGTGCGGTATTTTTTTGTCGATAAGTAGTTTTGCGCAGGGTGGGGTCTTGCCCCAGTGCGAGCATGGTTCAAGACTTACATATATGGTGCTTTCTTTTAGCAGTGGCAGGTCTTGTTCCTTCACACTGTTCACCGCATTCACTTCTGCGTGCGGACCTCCACATTGGCGGTGGTAGCCTTCGCCAATGATGCGGCCTTTGTGTACAATTACGGCGCCTACCATTGGGTTGGGTGCCGTGTAGCCTTGCCCCATTTCTGCCAGTTGGAAGCAACGGCGCATATATTTTTCGTCGTCTTGTCTCATATATAGGTATATTACTTTCTTCGTTCTCTGTTCCTCGCCTAAATTTTCGTTCTCCATTGCACAAGTCCCCTTGTCGCCAGGTAACAGAGGAAGGCAATCCAAAGCGCGTGGTTGTCCAAATGTTGGTGAAGGATAAAATACAAAAGGAAGAAAACCACGCTTGCCAGGAATGTTGCTGTAATCATTGGCTTTATGGCGGTTGCCCCTACCATAATGCCGTCCCAAAGGAAAGCCGCAAATCCGCACACCGGCACTAAAAGTACCCAGTAATAATAGTCGCTTGCTGCCCGTCGCACATCTTCCTGGTCTGTTAGCAAGTGTAGGAACGGCTCTGCTCCCGTTAGGTAGAGCAGGGTAAATACGGCAACTAATCCCCACCCCCAGTGGAAAATAAGCCGTATAGAGTTGTCTCTCTCCTCCTTGTTTTGGGCGCCTGTGTATTTTCCCACCAGGGCCTCGCCCGCATAGGCGAATCCGTCGGTAAAATAGCTGAACAGGTTGAACAACTGCATCAGCAACACATTTACTGCCAATAGGGTTTCGCCTTGGTGTGCTCCTGCAAAGGTGAAAAACGACATTACGGCGTTTAGGCACAGGGTGCGCAGGAAGATGCCTCCGTTTAGCTTGAAGAAGCCTTTCAATTCGTCTTTCTTCAGTGCCCTCCCGATATTCAGGTGCCCCCAATACTGCCGGTATTTTTGGCGCCAGAGCGCACATCCTATAGCCAGACCTGCATACTGGGCTGTCAGGGTGCCTACTGCAACCCCTTCTATTTTCCATCCCAATCCGTACACTAGTCCTAAACTGGTGAGTATGTTCACTAGGTTTATGCTGATGGCTACTATCATGGGGTAGCGGGTGTTCTGCATCCCAATGAACCAGCCTTTCAGGCTGTACATGCCCAACACTGCCGGTGCCCCCCATATACAGATATGGAAATAAATCAGTGCATTTTGCTCCACTTCTGGGGTCGTATCCATCAAGTGGAAGGCGGCTGTTGTCAGGGGCCATTGAAGCAACCATATGACCACCGAGAACATTGCTGAGAAAAACAGCGAGCGGAAAAGCGCGTTGGCCATGCCCTCGTGGTCATTGCGGCCGTAGGCCTGGGCTGTCTGGCCGCTGGTGCCCATGCGTAGGAATCCGAAATTCCAGTAAATCATGTTGAACAGCGTTGCCCCTACCGACACGGCACCTATGTAGGCCGTCTTCCCCAAATGCCCCGTTATGGTGGTGTCGACCAAACCGAGCAGTGGCACAGTTATGTTCGATACAATGGCGGGAAGCGCCAAACGCAGTATTTCTTTATTCTTGCTGTTCATTCCTTTGCAAAGATACAAAAGAAAGGAGGACCTTTCGGCCCTCCCCACATCAAAAAAAATACAACAATTGGCCTTCACAATCTCACGACTCTTTCAGCCTTCTTTTTAACCTTTTACTATTATTTCTTTATTGCCCGTTGGACCAATATTGTCTGGCTTATGGGCTTTTCTTATATTTACGTTCAAATCGCTTCTGTCTTGTGGTTTCACATATTCAATTGCTAGTTTTTTGTTCTTAACCAAATATAGTTCTTTTTTCTTGTTCTGTATAATTTTGCAGTATGTTTGAAAGCATACCCTTTTAGCAAGGTTTTTCAATCATGTTTTCTGTGTGTATTTTCCGATAGGTTTGCGCTGTACCAGACCTCAGGCACTCGATTGCCCGTTTCGTGCGTTACTGCCGCTTCTACGGTGTTTTTTGGGGCAGTTGAAAAAAGAGAAGCGGGTCCCATTGCCTGGAACCCGCTTCGATGTTTATTTACTTTCTGTCTTTTTACAGACAGGCCTTGTAGATGGCCAAGACATCTTGCCAGTACAGGGGCTTGAAGTTCCCTAAAAATCCTTCTCCTGCACCTTTCTTCGCCATCTCTTCCAATGGCGAGTTCTCGTTGAAGCCGAGTTCGCGGAGGGAGGTTGGCTGGCCCAGCGCCACAAAGAACTGCTGGAGTTTGTCGATGCCTGCGTTTATGGTTTTCTCGATGTCGCGTTCTGGCTTAATGTCCATCACGTTGGTGGCAAACTGGAAGAACATGGCCGGTTTCTCTTTGTAGACGTAGCGCATCCAGGTTGGGGTAAGTACGGCAAGGCCTGCCCCGTGTGCCACTTTCTCGTCTTGTGCGCTCAGTTCGTGCTCCATGCCGTGGCAACCCCAGTCTTGAATGCGTCCACAACCCAGGAATCCGTTATGGGCGAACGAGCCGCCTAACGACACTTCGGCCCATGCTTCATAGTTGTTAGGGTCTTTCATCAAGATGAGTGCGTTGCGCATTATGGTCTTCAGGGTGCTTTCGGCCAGTGAATCGATGAGGTCGGTATGCTCGGTCTGGGTGAAATAGCGCTCGAAGATGTGGCTCATCATGTCGCATACGCCGTTGGCTATCTGGTTCTTGGGCAGCGACATGAATATTTCGGGGTTCACGATGCTTGCTACAGGGCGGATTTGAGGGCTGCTGTAGCCCAACTTGCGTCCTTGGTAGGTGATTACAGCGTCGGGACTCACTTCGCTGCCGGCTGCCGGTATGGTAAGTATGGTTGCCACTGGCAGTACCTTTGTTGGCTCACCGCCGTTGGCGAAAAAGTTCCATACATCGTCGGTTGCGGCTCCCATGGCTATCGCTTTCGAGGTGTCGATTACGCTACCGCCGCCAACGGCCAGTACCAGACCCGGATTCTCTTTGCGCAGCAGGGCTATGCCTTCCTGCACTTTCTCATATCGGGGGTTGGCCTGTATGCCCGATAGTTCAATATACGCTACTCCGTTTTCCTTTAACGAGGCGGTTACGCCGTCGTACACGCCATTACGTTTTATGCTGCCGCCTCCGTATACCAACAGAACTTTGTCGGCGTAGGGTTTTACAAGTTCGCCAATCTTTTTGTGTTTGTCCTTGCCGAACACATAGTTGGTGGACATCTGGAAAGAGAAATTATTCATGGTTGTTGTTCTTTTTTGTGTTGGGGGCTTGTAGTGGAGTTCTCCCTACCGCCTTAATTATAATGAGAAAAGCTTGATGGCTTGTTGTTGTGCGTCTATTACCTTGTCGCACCATGCGTCAAACTCTTTGTCTTCTTTTTGTAGCTCAGGGTGGGCCAACACATTGGCTATGGTTCTGGCTATGCCCTGGTCGAAACGGATTGTGGCGCAGAACTCGGGCACAACCCGTTTCAGTTTGCTGTTGTCGAAGACAACCGAGTTGGCTTTGTCGCCAATCAGACTGCCTTCAAAATCGTAGTCTGGACCGACGCTGTTTAAAAAGTCGCTGCTCACGTGGCAGGCTTTCAGTTCAACGCCCAGTTTGTCGGCTATGGTCTGGTATATCTGGTTCCATGTCAGACGCTCGTCGCTGGTTATGTGGAAGGCTTCGCCTATAGCGTGGACGTTGCCCATAAGCCCGATGAAGCCTTTCGCAAAATCGCTGTTGTGGGTCATTGTCCACAACGAGGTGCCGTCGCCATGTATGATAACTGTTTTCCCCTCCAGCATGCGTTTGGCTACCTGCCAACTGCCATTCTTTCCATGTACGCCCAGTGGTATGGAACGCTCGTCATAGGTGTGGCTCGGGCGGACAATGGTGATGGGAAAGCCGGTCTCACGGTACTGCCTCATCAGATATTCTTCGCAGGCTATCTTGTTCCGAGAATAGAGCCAGTAGGGATTCGAGAGTGGGGTACTTTCGGTGATGTGGTAGTTTGAAAGGGGTTTTTGGTAGGCCGATGCTGAACTTATAAACATAAACTGCTTGGTCTTGCCGGCAAACAGTCGGTAGTCGCGCTCCAACTGTTCTCGCTCGAAACATATGAAGTCGCACACGGTGTCGAATGTCAGGCCTTCCAACTTTGCTCTTGTCGCTGCCTCGTCGTTAATGTCAACTGTAATGGTCTTCACGTTGGCGGGTAACACGTTGTTACGGCTACCACGGTTAAGTACGTAGAGTTCCCATTCCTGATTTTCCGATAATAGACGGCTTATGGCAGTGGAAATGGTTCCGGTGCCACCAATAAATAAAGCTTTCATCTGTTTATTCGTGTAAAATCTGTGGTTTTGTGTAAAGTTCCACAAATATACTCTAATTTTTCCAATTACCTAGTCTCTTGTTTTTATACTGCTGCATACAGATTATTTTTAATTTTGCACATTATTACTAATGCGCTATTCTAACATTAATGGCTTCCTATTTTAATGCATTGTATCAAAATATACCGTGGTATGTGTTTCTGTTGTCGTTCGTCGTTTCCATTTTATTAGTGCTTTTTTTTCGTAGGGAAAGGAATGATTCTATGGCCGATGCCCTGAAAAAGTCTGCTTTGTTAGAGTATTTCTTTCTTGTTTTTTGCTCTACGGTCTATTGCCGTCCGGCTAGGGATGAGATGGAGTATATGCTAACTCCGTTTTGGAAGTATTGGATCGCCTTCCGCTTCGCGAATATGTTTGGAATATGGGAAATTGTGATGAATGTCGTACTCTTTATGCCCGTTGGTTTTCTGGCACCGACTTTTCTGAAATCTGTCCGTATTATCAAAAACGAATTTGTCCGTGTCTTGTTTTTCTGTATGCTGTGCTCTATTACTATCGAGTTGTTGCAGTTAGTCTTAAGACGTGGCATGTGCGAGACCGACGACCTTACGCATAATACGCTTGGCGCTTTAATCGGATATGGTGTTTATCGTCTGCTAGGGACAAAGAAAACAGAGGTTGACGGAAAACAAGAAAACGGAGTCGCTTTATAAGCAACTCCGTTTTCTGTATTTGGATTGGATGACTCTTTTTAGAGCAACTCGATGTTCAGTTTTTTGCATTCCTCACGGTAAGCGTCTGGCCAGATGCTAGACTGAATTTCACCAATGTGGGCCTTGCGCAGGAAGAACATACACAAGCGGCTCTGACCTATTCCGCCTCCAATGGTCAGTGGCAGGCTACCCTCGATGAGGCGCTTGTGGAAATAGAGTTCTTTGCGTTCGTTCTGCCCCTCAATTTCTAATTGGCGGAGCAATGCTTCTTTATCGACGCGGATTCCCATAGAGGAAAGCTCGAACGATTGGCCGAGTATGTCGTTCCATACCAATATGTCGCCATTCATACCTGGCAGGCCATTTTCGGCTGTCGTGCTCCAGTCGTCGTAGTCGGCAGCGCGGCCGTCGTGTTTCTGTCCGTCGCCCAATTTGCCGCCAATACCCATAATGAATACGGCTTTGTGTTCTTTACATATAGCATTTTCACGCTCTTTCGGACTCAAGTTTGGATATTTCTGGCGCAACTCTTCACTGTGTATGAAGAATATCTCGCTAGGAAGTATTGGCTTTATTTCAGGGTAGGCTTCGTAAACAACGTACTCGGTTTGTACCATTACGCCATATATCTTTTTTACGATACTTTTCAAGAACTCTATATTGCGGTCTTCTTTGGTGATGACACGCTCCCAGTCCCACTGGTCTACGTACAAAGAGTGCAGATTGTCTAACTCCTCGTCCGGACGGATGGCGTTCATGTCGGTATATAAGCCGAATCCTGGCTCTATTTTATAGTCGGCCAGAGTCAGACGCTTCCATTTCGCCAATGAGTTGACAACTTCGGCTTGCTGGTCGCCCATGTCTTTAATCGGGAAACATACTTTGCGTTCCACTCCGTTCAAATCGTCGTTTATGCCGCGTCCTTGCAAAACGAATAGCGGTGCGGTTACGCGGCGGAGGCGCAATTGCGCCGACAAACTGCCTTGGAAGAAGTCTTTTATCTTTTTAATGCCCAGTTCGGTTTCCCTTAAGTCTAAAATTGGTTTATAGGCTTGGGGCTTTATTATTTTGCTCATTGTCGTTTTTAATATTTTCTTTTCTTGTGCAAAGATATATTTTTTTAGCCCATTACTTGCTTTTTAATGTGTCTTTTTCCGTAAAATGTCCTACTTTGTTGTTAATTTTTATGTTTTTGTCGCTTTTGCCTTACGATTTGTTACTTTTCTTGCACTTTTTTCTCCGCTAATTAATTTTCTGCATTTTTTATCCTTAGGAGGTGCTTCTCTGCGTTTTTTTTCTTACTTTTGTACTTGCCTATGGCATGGCTTCGTAGCTCAATTGAATAGAGTACCAGATTCCGGTTCTGTTGGTTGCGGGTTTGAATCCCGCCGAGGTCACTCGAAGGGGAGGATGTATCGTTCCAGATATATTCTCCCCTTTCCGTTTTGTTTACGGTTTTACTCATAGCTTTTATAAGGGTCTTTCCCAAAATGTTTGTTTGGTATCTTGAACGTATCCCTGTTTTTTGCTGCTTTACTTTATTCCAAATACGTTAAGGCCGTATGCTCTTCAGATATAAAAATAACAACTACTAGAGACCGTAGCTCGCTTTCATCCCCCATTTCATCGGAAAAAATCACAGGCTGACTCTCTATTACCATTATTTGAATCGCGATTCCCATATCAAGAAAGTACCCAAACGTAATTTTGTGTCAGGTGAATTACTGTTACATACTTTTTACGTTATACGCTTTTTTATTCTTAATATCATGAACACGAGAAAATGTTTGTTAGCCGCATTTTGTGCTATGTCGCTAAATGCGTTCCCACAAGGGTGGGGGTTCGGTGGATTCGGTAATAACGGATCTTCTGGTTTAGATTCCTACACTTCTAAAAAAGATGTCAATTATGTGGGCGATGGCAAAGGGTTCCACGCAATGGATATCTATTACCCGAAAGAGGCGAAGGAGTCTTATCCTGTTGTTATCCATATTTATGGTAGCGCTTGGTCGAGCAACAATTCGAAAGGGTCGGCCGACCTGACTACCGTTGGTGAGGGGGCTTTGAAAGCTGGCTATATCTTTGTCACTCCTAACCACCGTGCCAATAACGATGCACAATGGCCCGGACAAATCAACGACATTAAGGCGGTTGTCCGATACCTGAGGGGCAATGCTGAATCGTTGAAAGTGGATACTTCCTTCATCGCAATATCGGGCTTCTCGTCGGGCGGACATCTTGCTACCATGATGGGAACCTCGCGTAATGTGAGGGAATACACTGTCGGAAACACGACGATGGATATAGAAGGTAACTTGGGACAGTTTACCGACTTTAGCAGTAGTGTGGACGCTGTTTGTGACTGGTCGGGACCGGTTATCCTAAATAAATTGAACTGCGGAAGTGCTATGGACCTTAACAGTTTCATTTCGCCTATGATGGGCAATTGTTCTGCCTCTCAATGCCCCGATAAGTATGCTTTGGCTACTGCGGTTACCTTTATGGACCCGACCGATCCGCCTTACTTGCTTGTTCATGGTTCTGCCGACAACATAGTGGCACAGTGCCAAAGCGAGTTGCTTTACAATGAACTGAAGAAAAACGATATCGAATGCCAATATATTCCTACCGGCAGCGGGCATGGCGTCAATGCCGATAAAGTGCCTGATATGATTGAGTTCTTCAACAAGGCGCGCGTTAAGAAAATGGAGGCTTTGGAGGCTACTGCTAATCCTTTTCTGAATTCCGATGTCGCTGGTTCTTTGACTTCTGTGAACTTTAAGAATGGCATCTTGACGCTGAGCGGGAGCGATAGTTACTCTTTTAAGGTCGTCGATATTGTCGGAAAGGTCGTTTTTTGTGGAACTTACAAGGCTGTAGAACAATCTTATAACCTATCTGAAATTGCTGCCGGTTTGTACATATTGACGACCGATTCGGGTATTAACCATAAGTTCATCAGATAAAAAGATACATTACCCGGGCAATATTTGTGTTTTTCTTGCTTTTGCCGTATCTTCAACTGCTGCAGGCAAAAAGTCGGTTTTGGTTTTCCTGTAACCGCTAAATATGTCTGTGGCAGTTGTCTATATTTTCCACTGAATGAGGAAGGTTGTTCTATTATTGTGGCTGTGCTTGGTTCCCATGGTGTTGTTTGCGGCTGTGGGACAGAAAACTCGTGTCAGGTTCAACCATTATACTACTGGAAACGGGCTCTCTTCCAATCTGATTTTCGCTATGTCCCAAGACTCTTCCGGCTTTCTTTGGATAGGTACCGATTTCGGTTTGGACCGTTTTGATGGAAGACTTTTCAAACATTTCAGAAAGGACAAGTATACTAATTTATACAGGGAAGACCTTTATTATGTCGACTGTTTCGACGATGGCGTCTATGTGGGTGGTTTCAGTGGTATGTTCCAAAAATACGACCGGAAAACCGATGATTTTTTTGACCTGATGCCTGCTGAACTCGACTCGCTCGGCTATTCTCAAATCAAGGGGGTTCGATCTTCCGAACAGGGCGACCGTTTCCTTTTTACCAACGAAAGGGTTTTCCACTACGACAAATCCTGCAAATGCTTTAACTCTAGGTTCCAGGCGTTCGATTCGCTCAAGTCTCCTTTTATTTCTACACTATATGTCGACAAATGCCGACGTTTCTGGGTGGGATCCATCAACCAGTTGAAAATATATGCTTCTGACGGACGGATGCTCAAGGCGTTTGATGCGCGGCACGATCGTTGCGGCTATGTAACTGGCATTGTTCCTGTTGCTGACGATGCGTGGTTGGTCTCTTTTTTGAATAACACGCTGTGGGTGGTGGACGTCGCTGAAGATAAATTTCGCATAAGGGATTATATAAACTTGCCGTTCAATAGTGTTAACAAGGTAACCAAAGGTAGAGACGGACGTTTCTGGTTCGCTACCGATGGCGACGGCCTTTGGTATGCCGACTCTGTTTGCCGGCGGACTGTGTTCTCTGAGGTGGTGCCAGCCAATGCTCCGGCCGACGGACTGAAAAAAATATATTCCGTTGTTGAGGGCTCCGATGGCACGGTTTGGCTTGGTACGCAAAATTCGGGCCTTTGGTCTTTCAATGTTAACGAACAACCATCCTTTGTTTATTCTAAAGATTATGGCTTCCCAACTACCGTATGCACTTCTTTTATGGAGGACGGTAGCGGAAATATTATTGTCGGAACTGATGGCGACGGACTCTTCTCTGTCTCTCCCGACTTTAAGAATGTAAGCCAGTTCCACCTGCCTTGCGACAACGTTCTGGGCATAAACTCCACCCTCGAAGGGGTGTTTGTCTCTACTTGGGGTGGTGGACTCTTTTATTATTCTCCGCTGACGGGTGTTTCTTCTGCTGTACGTTACAGCCCGGGTTTTAATCCTACGCAAATGTTTTTTCACGTTTGCGAAATGGACGATGGTTCCATCTGGGCGTGCTCGGCTAACGACGATCCTTACGTCAAACAGGGGGATATGCCTTGGGTGAGGGTTCCGCTTAAAGACCCTCTCCTTCCTGATATGGAGAGTAAATGGACGACCCGGGTCTTGAACGCCTCTGGGGCGTCGAAATGGATTGTTGCCACAAATCTGCTCTGGCTTTTCGACGGTAAAACTCCACATGTGGTCCATCCGGAACTGTATGTCTCGAAAACGCACAATCCGTTCGTGGTTATTGATGCGGCCTGCGACTCTTTGGGCAATCTGTTTGTGTTGTCGAACCATGGGGTTCTAAGGTTTTCGGCCGACAGCCTCAAAATCGATACTCTCTCTTTCCTGCCTAACGATTCTTACCGGACCATTGTGCGCGACGACAATGGCAACTTCTGGGTCGCTGCGGCTAACGGCATCTTCTCTTTCAACTATCAGGAACAGACTTATTTCCGGCTGCCCGGCCAATTCCCCGATTTGTTTTACTACAAGTCGGGCTATAAAGATGCTAGCGGATGCCTTTATTTTGGAACCACACAGGGGTTTTACTCCTTTAATCCCGATAAGGTGGAACGAAACAGGACCATTCGTTTTCTCTCTCTTGCCGATTTATATGTATCGAAAGAGAAAATCAGTTGCAATAATCCTATTATTCTCGATGGTGACCTCTCCGATTTGAGGGCGTTGGAGCTAAGGTTCGGTATGACCGATATTGACCTGCGTGTCGACCTTGTTGATTATTCCGATAATGCGTTGGCCAATCTGAGGTACAGGTTAAAGGGACTGTCTGACGTTTGGACTATGGTTGGCGATAATAGGGTTATCTCTTTTAACTACATTCCTACAGGTAACTATGTGCTGGAGGTGGAAGCGTCTTATTCCGATTCGAAGATCCCTTTGAAAAGGGCTGAACTAATCATTAAAGTGCTCCCTCCATGGTGGAATACATGGTGGTTCCGTCTGTTGCTGTTGTTACTCGCAGGAACTGCTTTGTTTTTCCCTTTGCACAAAAAGATAGTACGGCTAAAGAAAGAACAGGATTTGCTGAAGGATGAAATTGACGAACAGTCGGCTATGCTTGACAAGTCGAGAAACGAACGGCAAAAACTGGTGCATGCGTTGGTGCACGATCTGCACAATCCGCTGTTTGCTGTTGCTGGAAACGGTTCGCCTATCACAGATGAAACGTCTACCGAAGAGATTGTTGAATTGGTTATTGACAAGGCATTGCTCGACGATAACCTGCTTCTGTTGGTTGGTGTCGACCAGGTTATGAACGAACAGATTAAAACTATGCTCAGTAACTATGTGCGTGTGAAAGTCGCTTCTACTTGGAGTGTTGCTGCCGATTCTGAAGACCCTGTGGCGCCAGATATCATCGTCTGCGATTTGGACGGTATTAGGGCGGATGAACTAAGCCGTATGCTGTCGTCTAATACGCTGAAACATATACCTATACTTTTTGTGTCCGATAAAAATGGAGAGACCGACAGGTTGATTGGCCTGATATGTGGGGCAGTCGATTTTATCGCTAAACCTTTTAATCAACTTGAATTGCTGTTGAAACTGACCAATATTTTGAAGGTCAAGCAGGAACAGCAGAAAGTTATCTTGCAACAGACCATGACCAACAAACTGAAGAATATGATGGACAATTCGCAACAAGATGAAAGTATCCATCCTTTCCTTCAGGCGTTTGCCGATGCGGTTAAAGACAATTACCAAGATTGCGAGACTTCGTTGCTCTCCCTTTCTTCGGCTCTTGCGGTTAGCAAGCCGACTATGAACAGAAAGATAAAGGCATTGACTGGAAAAACTCCTATGGAATGGCTAATGGAGTATAGGCTAAACAAGGCTTTGCAGTTGCTGCAGGATCATAATGGCGGAATGAACATTTCTGAAGTCGCCTACGAGGTGGGCTTCAGCGACCCTTCTTATTTCACGAAAAAATTCCGTGACCATTTTGGAATCCTTCCTTCCCAAGTGAATTGAATCTGTAATGGCGATAAAAGCAGGAAGGGTGCTCCGGTAAAGGAACGCCCTTCCTGTTTGTTCCCGTATATGCGTCAGAACTTGATGTTTGTTTCAGGTGCGCTGAACGACGATATTCTCGCTTCTGCGTCTGTAAGGTAGTAAACGGCGGTGTTGTCGTCCTTCTCGTCATACATGCCGCGCAGTTCGGGGTAGGCGTCAAGCATACTTTTCTTTGCCTCTATGCGGCTGTCTTCTACCAGTTTGGCCGCTACACGTATCCATTCTGTCCCGTTGAAGGCGCAGAGCTCGACTTTGGGGTTGGCTGCAATCTGTTTGGCAACGTTTTTCTTGTGCCCTGTCTGTATGTAGAGTTTGCCTTCAAAGATGTTTACTGTCCCGAATGGGCGTACGCGGGCCTGGTCTCCGTCAATGGTGGCGAGGTAGTAGGTCTTGGTTGCTTTCAGAAAGTCGTAAACCTTTTGTTGGCCCTCTTGGTTGCCGCTCTGGTATTCATTAGCTGCTTGGCTTTTGCTGTTACCGTCTTGACAGGCCTCGGTCTGTGGCTGCTCGTTGGCTGGTGGTGTGTTGGTGGTGCTGCAACTACATAGTGTTGCGGCCATTAGTGAATAGATAAATAATTTTTTCATTTTTCTGTCTGTTATTTTAAGGTGTCTATTTATGCAAAAATATCAAAAAATGCTATTATTCTATATTTTCCCTTATTGTTGATATATACTATTTTGTTCTATATCTTTTTTTTGTTTTGTTTCTTTTTGACTCAAAAAATTGTCGTTTTGTGTTTTGAATGTGAAACAATCAAGGTAACTTTGTATGAAAATTCTTTTATGTTATGAAAAGAAATGTATCAACAACTAAGTTTACATTTCGTGTTCTCTAATAATGATACAAATTCTGTAAAATTATAATTATCATGAAGAAAATCGTTTCTTTACTGCTGTTGTGCCTTTCTCTTCTGCCGGCAGCTAATGCCCAAACTATCAAAAACTCTTCGTTGCAAGTCGACAAATGGGGCTGGCATAAGGTGCTGAATATGAATCTGCTTGAAAGTGTCTGCTACGGCAATCTCGATGGCAATATTTATTTCCGTACCGAGGCGGGGCGTTTTATGATTAAAGACTCGCTCTATTGTTACAATATGAAGAGCGGAAATATTGTCTCAAAACTTGAGTTCGACGGTTTCCCCTGCGTTACTCCTAACCGGACGCTCAAGTTGTTTAGAAAAGAATTTGACAAGGATACGCGTGTGTTTAAACTGTTTTGCGATGAATTGAACACGAAAACGTTGAAAACGAATTCTTCGAAGGAACTTTTCCAAATCTCTTTGGTGAAACGTCCCGATTATGCGTTCTCTTATTCTATCTCTCCCGACAGCTCGAAGGTGCTTTGCCTTATGACGGTGGAAACCGAGAAGAACGACTACTCACACTATTATGTGGTTTACGACCTCTTGACCGATGAGTACGAGAAGAGCGAGATCTCGTTCAAAACGGCTGCTCCTTATTATTCTTTGTCGGGCAGCAAAATTACAGATAGGGGAGAAATGGTATTTTTCTTGAAAACCTTCGATTCGAAAAAGGCAAACAAACTGACTAATGTGGAAACGTTTTGGGTTGATGCTGATAAGGAGATGCAACGTTTGGTTTTCAAAATGCCTGAGAAAACGTCTCTGAACTCGCTGAATGCACAGGTGCTGCATAATGGGAATTTGGCGCTCACCATCCTTTTGCATAATGGTGGTATTTCGTCGGGCGATTTTGACCTTTATTACAATATCTTTAAGAAGTCAGATTTCGAGAATGAGGAATTTCAAAAATACCATTTTCAAGATGTTTGGCTCGAAAAACAAAAGGTTGCTTTGAAGAACTACTCCCGTATGGAGGTTAGCTTTATTACCGAACTTGACAACGGAAAGGTGATGCTGACGGGCTTCCCTTATAAAATTCTGACGCAGTGTTCCAACAACTCTTGCGTTAACAAGAACTACTGGGGTGGTTTCTTCAATCTGGAGTTAAATTCAGATGGTGTTATCGAAACGGTTAGTTTCGTCGACCGTTTCGCAAAGAAATTAAAAACGGCAGTGGTGCCTTTGTCTAGTGTAGACATTTATTATTCTGTTTTCCCTTATGGCAACAACCTTTATTTGTTGTATAACGAATCGGTTTACAAGGTGAAAGACGGCAAACCTACGTACGCATACAAACCTGCCAATCCGGCGTATATTACTTTGTACCGCCTTGGCGAAGATGGGGAGAAGTGTTTCAACTTGTCGGGGGCGGAGCCTACATTGTTTGGTTGCAACAACTACCTTACAAGGGCTGGCAATAAGTTCTATGTCTTGACCCGTGGCAATAAGTATGGTTCTATCGGCTCGTTCGAATTGCCTGAGGTGGCGGCTAAAGATTTTACCCGTCGTAGTAGCAAGGCTCCGGTTGTAAATGAGGTTAAGAGTCAGGAGAAGAACGACGCTGTTGAAACTACATCTGAACCGGTTCCTGCCAAAGCCAAGTCCAATCCGCGTAACCGCTCGGTAAAGAAATAGACTGGCCACTTTCCTAATTTATAGGTCTTCTTGTTGAAGGACAAGGTGGCCGTGTATAACGACTTTAATTAATTATATATGAAAAAACTTTTCCTGTTGGGTGGTGGTTTACTGCTGTCGGTCCTTGGCCGTTCCGCAAACTATCAGCCAATGTCGTGCCAGGGTAAAATGCCCGAGCACATGGTCCGACTGTTGGGCGAAGAAAAATTGTCCGACGACGAACGTACGGTGCAAAGCCTGTTCCAGTCGGGTAGGGTGCTTTATGGTACGCCTGTCAATGCCTACATCGACTCTATTGCTAACATCCTTTATAGGGCGAACCCGAATTCTGAACACGAGAAAATACATATCTACCTCTATAAGTCGCCTGTCGCTAATGCGTTTATGTGTCCCGATGGTTCTTTGTTTATGAATCTGGGCATGGTGGCACAGGCTACCAGCGAGGCCGAACTGGCGTTGGTGCTCGCTCACGAAATTGCTCACTTCGACAAAAAACACGGCTCTTCTGCCAATAAGAAGGATCTGAAAAAGGCGAAATCGGCGGCCGAATATGCGCTGAAAAAAACAATGCGCGACCGCGAGAAGGAAATGGAGGCCGACTCGTACGCTATTTCCGATTTTTACAAGAAAACGAATTATAGTTACGAGGCGGTACCCGGACTGTTCGACCTTTTGCAGTACAGTTACCTGCCGTTTGACGAGGAGGTTTTTCAACGCTCTTTTGTGGAAACGGCCGACTATAAGTTCCCTGACGAGTATTACACTTCGAAACTGAACCCTATTGTCAGCCGTGAAGATTATGTCGACACGCTCGACACGCATCCGAACTTGAAAAAGCGCCGACAGAACGCCGACGATTTGGTGAAGAATTTGAACGATGACGGTCGTACAGAATTCTTGCTGAGTGAGGCTTCTTTCGATCGTGCCCGTTTCCTGGCCCGCAAGGAGTCGGTTTACCTGCTCCTGAAAAATCACGATTTCGGGGAGGCCTTCTACAACACTTATGTGATGATGGCCGACAATAAGGACGATGCCGACCTCCAGACGTTTGCTGCCCAGGCGCTCTATGGGGTGGCCAAGTATAAGGCCGACGGCGATATTAGCGAGGTTGTGCCCGACTATAAAAAGGCCGAGGGTGAAAGTGGCGCTGCCTATTACTTCCTCCGCAAACTAAAGAAGAAGGAAGTGGCTGTACTTGCCCTCCGTTTCGCCTGGAAGGCACAAAAGGTTAATCCCGATTTGGCGCCTATTACGAAAAGCCTGATGGCTATGGTGCGTAACTACAGCCTTTCTACTTCCGATTTCTGCGACTTTGCTATGGGTACTTCTGTGGCCGATGCGCAGAAAAAGGTCAATGCCCTTCTTGGAACTGATAAGGCGGCGACCGATAACGCTGCTAAGGCTCCTGCTAAATCGGGTAACACAAAGCCGGCTTCTAATGAGAAAAAGGCTGATGCCAAGCAGCCTTCTAAAAGGAAGACTAAGCGGAACATTCCAACCTCTTCGGCTGGCAACGGTGAAACCGCTGCGGTGCCTGAAAAACGCCGCGACAGTAAGTACGACAACATCAGGCAAAAGCAGGCGCGCGAGAAGCATGTGCTGCCCGATACCAGCTTTACCGTGCTGAACTATATGCTTGTCGACCTGAAGGCGGACTCTGCTTTTGTGAATATGCTTAGCTCTACGGCAAAGTCTGATGAGAAGAAGGATGTGGAGGATGCGCTCGACGAACTGACAAACAACGTAAACAAGAAAGCGTTCGAGGGGGGAAAGGTCTTGTTGGTTACCCTTTACTATGGCGATGGTAAGTCGCTTGCTAGAAAAGACCGGCAAATGCAGGACAACCTTATGAAGTGGGGACACAAATATGACATCGATTTCGTCTGTTACGAGCAGTTGCTGAAAAACAATCCGAACACGAAGAACTATAACTTCTACATCTCGCTGAAAAACCTGCAGTATGAACATATCGCAGGCTCCGATAAGGGGATGGTCAGCCTGAAAAATCCTGTGCTCGACTCTTTGTTAAAGAAGGAGGGAATAACCAAAATGCTTGATTTGCGTGTCGTCGACATGACTAAAAGAAGGTTTAAAATGCACGGCATTATGGCCGGTGTTGCGGTCCCTTATGCCTTGCCTGCAGTGGTTGCGGGTGGCTTTATCAGGCAGCGCGGTCTGGCTGCTTCCGTCTCCTTAACCGACCTTGAGACGGGCGACACCGACAACAAGGCGCTGTTAAAGGCTTCGAAGTATAACACGCAGCCACGGCTTCACCAATTCTTGTACCAGTTTTTGTCTAATGTTAAAAAAGGAGAGTAGTTTATGCGTTCTAAATATTTGATTTCAACAATTCTTTGCTGCCTTCCTTTGGTGGCTGGTGCGCAGGGCTTCCTTGGCAAACGCGTGTTGCTCGATGCTAACGTCTACACTTCCAGCAAGGTGGTAAGGCCTTTCGATTACAATAGCCAGTTTATAACTGTTCCTGAACCAGACGATCCTTTTTACACCACTTTCGACTCTGACTCATATTTTGACGAGAAAGACTGTGAGACGAAGTCGATGGAAGGATATCATTTATGGGATTGTAACATTTTCTTTTCGGCAAGTATCGAAACCATTCTTTGGCGGAAGGGTAGCCTCATGCTGGAGGCACGCTTCGTGCCTTATTCCGATTTCTTTTACCAAGACAAGCCGCTGCTGGGATTTCTTGAACTTAACTTGCCGTTAGAATTCAACCGTAAGGCCGAGGAACGGTCTTTCGAGGCCGGAATTGGTTACCGCCAATATATGTTCGAAACGTCTAATGCTCCTTATGGCCGCTACATTCAGGTGGGTGTCAACAAGTTGCAGGTGCAGTGGCGGCGCAACTGCCTCGACGAGGCGGCGCGTGCCTTCATTACCGAGAAAACAAAACTTTCGAGCCAAAAGGTGCTTGAACGCTTTTCGTCTGAAAAGAGTGCCGGAAACGAAGACCTTTGGGCGGGTTATCTTGAGTTGGGATACAACCACCTCTTCCTGAACGACCGTTTAAGGGTGTCGTTTGCTATGCGTACCGAAATTCCGTTCTTGGGTAAGGCTGAAGAAGACGATCTCCCAAATGTAGGCTATTATGCGGTCCGCCATTTCTGGTGTACCAATCTATTCTCGCTCCGTGCGGGTGTAGGCTTCCTTTTGTTCTGAATTTTTTTCCCATGTTACTATGCATTTGAAATGCTTTATACCGGCATTCTCGCTAATGGCTTTTCTTGCGGGATGCAAACAAGAGGTGTGCTATTGTTCCGACGATGACCCTACGCCGGCCATTGATTTCGTTATTGAAGAGGAACCCGTCAAGGAGTTTAAAGTAGGTGAAACGTACTTTAAAATGATTGGTATACCTTCTGGTTCTTTCTTCATGGGGGCACAAAAAACGGACCCTAAAGGGAGAAACTATTCGACAAAAGCCGATAAAGATGCGGGCCCTGTCCACAATGTCTACCTGACTGGTTATTATATCGGAGAGACCGAAGTGACCCAAGGTTTGTGGACCGATGTGCTGGGCATGTATAAAATGGGTTGGATTAATTACAGTTTGTTTGGAAAGTCTTATCCCGCATTCTTAATCTCTTATACCGATGTTGTCGTAGATTTTCTTCCTATGTTGAACGAACGCTTGCACGACGATGGACAACTGCCTGAAAATATGGAGTTTGTTCTTCCTACTGAGGCCCAGTGGGAGTATGCGGCCCGTGGCGGCGCAATGTCGAAGGGAACTGAATACCCGGGCTCTAATTCTCTCAATGAAGTGGCTTATTACGATTCCGACTATTACAACTCTTCGAATATGTATATAAGCCGTGTGAAGATGCGTAAAGCCAACGAACTGGGTTTGTACGATATGGCCGGTAATGTGGCAGAGTGGTGCTCTGACTACTATTCAAACGATTACTACAAGAATAGTCCGGCAACCAATCCTACGGGTCCAAAAACTTCTTCATACTCAACTCCTCTTTATGTGAACCGTGGTGGTGGCTACGACTCTTATGCCGATAATCTGACGTTTTTTTCCCGTAGGGGGCTCACGGCTGACCAGGTTACAAACTCTTATTCTCGTTACAATGGTGGTTTCCGCCTTTGTCTGGTGCTGAACGAAGATGCAAAAGACGATTGATTTCTTTTTATTTAAAAATGGTTGTTCAATTTCAATAAAATAGTATCTTTGTAAATCGGTTTTTTAATAAAGACAATAACAAACAGACTAAATTGCTATTTATGAGAAAAATAGGCATTATTCTATCGCTCCTGCTTTGCACTATGGCTGGTCTTGCCCAAAACGATGTGAAGGTTCGTTTCGGCGGACAGCTCGGTTTTAATATGAGCAAGTGGTCGGGCGATTATGAGTCGCTATATGGCACTAAGTTCCGTGTGGGTGGTAATGCTGGTGTCCTGGCTGAGGTTCAGGTTACACAAAAATGGTCAATACAGCCCGAACTTATGATTTCTATGGAAGGTACTAAAACGGATGGCGGCACACTCACTTTTTGTGAGAATTCCGTCTCTGGTTTGAACCCTATCAATGTTAAACTGCCTGACGATATCTCTGCTTGGTACATTAAGGTGCCTATTTGGGTAATGTATAGTTTCAATGTCGGCCCTGGCCGCCTTTCTCCGGGTTTGGGCGTGTATGTGGCTTGGGCGTTTACGGGTAAGGCCGGCGACAACGATGTCACTACTTTCTCCGACAACTCGTTCTACCGCACTGTTTACGACGAATTGCAGGAACGTTATTCCAACTCTCCTCAAGATTTCTCCCAACAAGATGTCGACAATATGCAGGCTTGGTACAATTCTATTCCTCGCCGTTTCGACTATGGCGTGGGCGTGAAGTGTTGCTATGAGTTAGAAACCGGTGCTCCTGGCTTGTTCGGTTCGTTGAACGTGACCGAAGGCTTGAACGGCTCTTACAACTTGAACCTCGGCTTCTCGGTAGGTTACAAGTTTAAGTACTGCAAGTGGTTGCGTACCCGCTACAACACTGGTTTGCTTGAATACAACCCTTAATCAGATAGTATTGGTGTAAGTTTCAGATAACGCACGGTCTTTACGGGCCGTGCGTTCTTTTACTCCGTTAGTCCCTGTGTTTAAGAAAATATACGTAGAAATAACGAACGCCTGCAATTTCAGTTGTAGCTTTTGTTTCCCGTCGTCACGTCCTAAAGCGCTCATGCATCCCAAACAGTTCGATGAGGTGCTGCGTCGCATTGCCCCTTTTACGCAATACCTTTATCTGCACGTGTTGGGCGAACCTATGCTGCATCCGCATTTTGGCGAGTTGTTGCGTTTGGCGTTTGAACGTGGGTTCAAGGTCAACCTCACCACCAACGGCTCGCTCTTGTCGCGCCTGAAGGTGGATCCAGTGCTTTTGCGGCAGGTCCGGCAGTATAATTTCTCGTTGCACGATGCCGCTGAAAATATACCTGCGGATGAACTTGACGGATATTTGCAGGGTGTTTGTGACTTTGTGAAAACATTTAAAGGCAGTTGCTATTTCTCGCTTCGTTTGTGGAATGCAGGTGCCGATGGTGTTTCTGAATTTAACCGGCGTTGTTTGGCGGTATTAAGCCGGGAGTTTGGTGTACCTCTGGCCGATGAGGTGTTGTCGCAGCGTTGTACGGCTTTGTCCGATGGTGTCTATCTGAAAAATGCAGCACGCTTTAAATGGCCGGGGCAGACCGAACCGACTGACGGTAGGAAGGCATGTTACGCATTACGCGACCATATTGCCATTTTGTCCGATGGTAGCATTGTGCCATGTTGTCTCGATGCCGATGCCCAGCTTTGTTTGGGTAATATCTTTACCGACGGTTTGCGGTCCGTTCTCTCTTCGCCTAAGGCTGTGGCTATGCGCAGTGGATTCCTGAACCAGAAGGCGGTGGAACCTTTGTGCCGGCAGTGCGGTTTTGTCTTAGACAAATAGGCGGTGGAGTGAAAGTATCCGTTTTTTTATTTTTTTTGATTGGTGTTTAAGTGAAATTATGTTCTTTGGCATAATTTTTGCTATATAATCGGCAAGAAAACAATTAAACTCTACTATAAAATGAAGAAATTATTAATGGCAGTGATCGCTATGGTCACTTTCGCTACTGCAAACGCAGCAACTTCTGGTATTGAAGATGTTCAACCTGATGGTGGTTTCAATTTGGGTATTCAGTTGGGTATCCCTCCTGTTGGTGATTGGGATGCGAATATGCCTATGATTGCCATTGATGGTAACTGGACTTTGACTTCTGGTATGTTCAATGCTGGTAAGTTTGGTCAGAATGGCGCTATTGACCTCGGTTTTTATTATGGCGCTTGCCACTATACTAATGAATATTGGGGACGTGAGGATGGCTTGTTCCAAAATGCTGTTTTGGCTCGTGCCGCTTTCCATTTCGAATTCGTTCCTAAATTAGATGTTTACGCTGGTACTTTCGGCGGTGTTAACATCTGGGTCCCTACCAAGGATTCTGAGTGGGATTCTGATGTGAAGGGATGTTTTGGTATGAAGATTGGCGCTAAGTACTATTTCACAGAATCTTTTGGTGCTAAACTCGAGTTTGGCGATGATTTTATAGAGGGTAACTATCCTGTTGTTCAGGCTGGTGTAACCTTCAAATTCTAATTGTACCTAATAAACTTAGTGGGTTTGCCTTCGGGCAAACCTTTTTTTGTTAAATGTTATGTTATATATGAGAAAGATAATTCTTGCACTTTCTGCGTGTTGTGTTTTGATGAATGCTGAGGCTAAAACTTCCGGTATTCAAGATGTTCAGCCTAAGGGCGGTTTTAATTTGGGTATTATGATTGGTGTGCCTCCGGCCGATGAAAGCGACCTTGAGTGGGCTACCGAAGATCCCCTTATGCCGAATGTCTCTATCGATGGTAACTGGACCGTGGCTTCGGGTATGTTCAATACCAAGAAGTTCGGTAGAAATGGTGCCATCGACCTCGGCTTCTACGAGGGCTTCTGTAACTATCTCAACCACTGGAACGACGAGATTGGAGCTATGCAGTTCGAATCGCTCTTCCGCTGCGCTTTCCATTTCGAGTTCGTCAAGGGACTCGACCTCTATGCCGGCATGATGTCGGGTATCAACCTGCTTGTCCCTTATGGTGAGGATAAAGATGGTTGGGGCTACGACTGTGGCTACCACAATCCATGGGAGCACGACTACCACCGCCATTGTCCAAGACATTGGGTAGAACGTGACCCTGAAGCCAGTTTTGCTATGGGACCGTTTATCGGTGTAAAGTACTTCTTTACCAAACATTTTGGTTTGAAGGCTGAATTCGCAACCGACTTCGCTAGCGATGCTGCGGCCGAGGCTTCTTTCGGCCTTGCTTTCAAGTTTGGCGGTAAGGGTGGCAATACTAAAACTTCTGCCAAGAAACGGTAAGTATACGTTTTTTAGTCTGATTATAAAGCCCGGCTTGTCCGGGCTTTTTTTTCATATAGTAGCATGGTTTGCTTGCCTTGTTAGATTTATTTAATTTTACGTATATATTTGATGGTTTTATGTACGATAGTTTTCTTTTTGCCATATTTTTTATTGTTATTCTTTATTTTATTAGAGGCAAAAATCAGCTTCTGTCATCTTCTGTAGACTCTCAAGAATCTCTTTTCTATTCTGTAGGATCTTTTGATTCTTTTTCTTTGCAAAACTCTACAGAGGAGGCTAGCGTTAGGTTGTGTGGTGCGATTTTGGCGGCATGCCCTTCTTTGCGTGATTTGAAAAAAGAGGAATTCAAACAGATTGAGCTTTATTCGCCTAGTTTATTTATGGCTACTGCAAAGACATTTGGAACTAAATGTGATATAAACGCTTGTACTTCGATAATTATGGCAAGTGGGGCTTCGTTCTCCTATCGTAGAACGCTTGTCCGTACTATGTTTCAACTGGCCCGAATGGGCGATGGCATTAAAGACGATGAATGGAATTTTATTCTTGATGCTGCCAAACGTCAGATAATTAATACTGCTAATATCGATTATTTGGTAAGGCTCTATTCGAATTTCCGTACTGGAGCTACAGCAGAGAATCGTTTCCTCTATATTAATAATTCGTTGCCGAATTGTATGGTGCGCCTTATTAACGAGTTGGTTCAGCTAAACCCGAAAGGCTTAAACAAAGAAATGGTGGCCTCTTTTTTCAAAGAACATAAATTAGAAGCTTTTAGTTTGGGGTCTCTGGGGCATATTGAAGAGAATTTAACGCTCCGCATGTCGGTAGATACTATCGTAAAAGGGACTCCTAAGAAGACTCAAACTGCCTTTATGCACCTCTTGTATAAATTGGCGGCAACAGACGATGGCATCAAATACGACGAATGGCTTTTGTTGGGGTTCTTACTTAATGAGTTTAAACTCAATTATACCTATTTCTATCGGCGCTATTCCGGATTGCGTACCGAAGGAGATAATTATGACACCTATAGCTATTTCTCTTCAAAATACTATGGGACTAATAACAGCAACTCTCAATCGTTTGGCTCTCAGAGTCAATCCTCTGGCAAATCTTCTTCTGCAGGTAAGGAGGACTTAAGGTTGGCTGATGCCTTCAAAATATTGGGTGTTAGTTCAACATCGACCAAAGAAGAGGTGCAGGAGGCCTACCACCGTTTGGCCTTGCAGCACCATCCCGACCTGCCTAAGAATGCTGAACGGCGTGCCGAGTGTGTCCGTTCTATGGCGAAAATTAATGTGGCTTATGCTACAGTCTCAAAATCTTTTGTCTGAATATGGGTATCATTGTTCTGATTCCTCTGACTCCTCTGATTCTTGGGGTTTTAATTATGATTATAAGCGCTGTCTGTTCTCCGCTATTCGATGGAAAGGACTTCCAGACAGGAAGGGGTAAGAAAAATAGTGAAGTCTGTTTGCAGAAGTATTGGGCGTGCATTATTGCGGCTATGCTGGTGTATAACAGAGAAATGACGGCGGCTAAGCGTAAACTGGTCGACGATTTTATCAATAATCCGAAAGTTTGCGGCTCAGTCTCGAATGCTGATTTCTGGATGCTGATCGAGAAGCAGATGATTGAACCCGACAACTTGGACGAAGCCCTTAAACTTGCGGCCGGTAAACTGGCCCTCGACGAAAGGATGAAGTTGGCTCATCTCCTCTTCAAACTCTCTGTGGAAGACGATGGCATTATGAACGATGAGTGGGATTTACTTAAAAAGGTGGTTTCTAACCTTAAATTTGCCAAACAATATACCGATCATTTAATCAAGTTCTATGGCCCGCTTCGCTCTTTCAGCGATACCGCCATCTACAACAAACTTCATGGTCATCTCAAGCAGCGCAAGAAGGAGGAGACGCAGAACAATGATAAAAACGCTGCTAAATCTTCGGGAAGCCGTTCTCGTACCAGTGGCGCTAATTCGCAGTATGCTAAGTCTCGCAACCAGTCGGGTGGTGGCTATTCTTCAGGTGGTTCTTCATACTCTCAAGAAACATCTTCAAGCAGGCAGGGTGGCACTGCCCAGCAGTCTGCTGTTAATTCGTTGGCAAAGCATTATGCGATGCTTGGCTTAACACCTGTTGCAACTGCTGATGAAGTGCTTGATGCATACCGCTCTTTGGCTAAACAGCATCACCCCGATTTGCCGAAAAATGTCGGAAGACAAGAGGAGTGCGTGGAACTGATGGCTAAAATCAACGCTGCTTACGATGCTATCTCGGCCTCACTCAATTAAAAATGAGTATCTTTGTACTAATAAAAGGTGTCGTTTATGATTATCGAGAATCCTACAGAGTTTTCGGGAAAGTGTTTTGCCTTGCAAAATAGAGACAGAGTAGTTAAAGCCGATGGCGCAGAATTGACTTTTGCCGATTTAAAGGTGTTGGGCGAGAAGGCGGTGTGCTTTATTGCGGAACCGGAAAACAACATTTGCGCTATGGAGTTGTCTTCTACCGAGGACTTGCCCGAGGGCTATGCGGTTAAAACCATCCGCCAGTCGTTTTTTGAACTTGCCGCCGAAGACGATTTTTCTTTGGCCCGTGCAAGGGCTTTGCTCTCATGGCACACCAGCTTCAAGTTCTGTCCGAACTGTGGCGGAAAATTGCTGCTAAGGGATGTTGAAACCGCAAAATACTGTCCCACCTGCGGCAAAATCCATTTCCCCCGCATTGAGCCTTGTGTGATTGTATTGGTCCGAAAGGGCGATAAAATCTTGTTGGGCAGGCACGTGCAGCGCAACCAAGATGTTTATTCCACACTGGCAGGCTTCATAGAGGTGGGCGAGACGTCCGAAAGGGCAGTCGCACGTGAAATTTTCGAAGAAACGGGCATCAGGGTGAAGAACATCCAGTTCAAGGGTACCCAAAGCTGGCCTTTTCCCGACCAGCTGATGCTCGCCTTTACGGCTGAGTACGAAAGTGGGGAGATAAAGGTGAAGGAAGACGAGCTTTCAGCCGCCGGCTGGTTCGATGCCGACAACTGCCCGGCTACGCCTGCACCCGGATCAGTCGCTTACAGGCTTATCCACAACTTGATTTGATAACCGTATAAGTATAATAAGATGAGAAAACTGTTTTTTTTAGCTTTGGCTGTTACTCCGCTGCTTTCTATTGCGGCCGATAAGGGATACGTTTATTCGTTGCCGCTGAAATTTTATTTGACATATGCCGATGGTGGCAAACACGTTTACAAGACGTGGTGGACAAATCAGAAGAAGGTGGTGACCACCGACCTCGAGGATGCTGAGTGGATTAAGGGCCGTATTGAAGAGACCAGGGGATCTATTTACCAACTTGCTCCTTCTACTACTAAGATAGACAGCGTGGAATACAATTTCAACTGTATTGAGTTGGTTTACGATATGTCGGGCGTCTTCGATGCCAATTCAGTCGCCAGGGGTTGTGGCATCTATCTTTTAAACGAAAAGGGTGAGTTTGTGCATAAATAAGAACGTGTGGCATCGTCTGACAGTCTGGGCTCTCAAAATCGCGTAGTGGTTACTCTCAGAACCTCGTGGACGTAGGTGTATGTTGTTCCTCTGCATGTGTAAACCATGAGCCACGTCTGGAAGACGGTATCTTCATAACCGGACGCGTGGAAATGCTGACAGCATTTCCACGCGTCCGGTTTTTTGTGCTGTATTTGTGTTTGGAAAACGCTACGTGCAAACCTTATCTTGTCATAAATTGGCCTATTACCTAAAAGCTATCAATACAATTGATAACAGTTCATTTACGATCATAAAAAGTTTTTTCTTGGAAAAAAGTTTGGTCGTTTCATTAAATATAACGTACCTTTGTAGCACGAGAACCCGCCAAGCCTCTT
>DGTD01000100.1:0-17858 GCA_002396385.1 Bacteroidales bacterium UBA4345 | reverse complement strand
ATCGGCGGGTCGTTTTTTTATATGGAAAGTTATGCTAAGAAATACTCTTCGCCTGCCCAATTGACGGCATTGTTACAGTCGCGCGGCCTCCACGTTGAAAACGTAGCGCGAGCAGAGAATCACATCCGCCACATCGGATATTATAGATTCAGCGCATACCTTTACCCTCTTCTCGCTACACCCAAGGAAAATCACGTATTCAAACCTGAAACCGTATTCGAGCAGGCTCTGAATATGTACCGTTTTGACAGGCATCTGCGTCTGTTGATATTCAACGAGATAGAAAAGATAGAGGTTGCCGTACGCAGTGCTATCGTCAACATTACGAGCCGCGAGACAGATAATCCCTTTTGGATGACCGACCCGATATATTTCTATGATGCCAGCACCTTTGTCAAGACTAAACAACTCATTGATGTCGAACTTGCCAAGTCACGCGAGGATTTTATAGAGCATTTCCGCAATACCTATTCCGACCCATATCCTCCTGCTTGGATGTTGGCAGAGATTCTGCCATTAGGTGTGTTGACCAGAATATACAACAATATCAAGAGCAACCAGATCCGCAAGAAGATAGCTCAGGAGTTTTCATTGGGGGTTCCTGTGTTTAACTCATGGATGACCATCGTTACCGTTGCCCGCAACAACTGTGGCCACCACGCTCGCATATGGAACCGCACATTTGCCTTGCAAGTGCTGACTCAGCGACGCATAACCCAACCTTGGATTACGTTGTCGGTTAATCAAAAGAAAGTCTATTTCAGTCTTTGTATAATCAAGTATTTTCTAAATATTATTTCTCCCAACAATGACATGAAGGACAAAATAGATACGCTACTTGCCGAATTTCCAGACATTGATATAGCCGCTATGGGCTTCCCTTGTGGATGGGAAAACGAACCGCTGTGGCAATAAGCCGTTTTTTATTCCATGTCAATGGTAAAACAAGTTCAACCTCCATAGGTATGAGGAAGAATTGTTGATGGATGTGGCGACTACACAATCGGGCAGAACCAACCTTGAGAATCGCACGTCAACTCTGTCTAATACTACACATATCACCCGAAGAGATGCTTGGAATAATATCATAAAGCGGACAGACTCATATTGTCTTACTTTTACGCTGCTAATTTTTCTATCTTTTCTCTCGCATACGGACAGTTTGGTTGCGGCATATTCTGGTGTGGTAATTTTAAAAAAATCCGTAATGCCGTTTTTGCAAGCATTGCGGACTGTATTGTTATGCCTTTTGAGGCTTAGCGGACACCAGTGATTAAAAATCAATATCGACCGACAATGAAACATTATTCTTTTTACAAATAGTTTCTTTAATTTCTGCGTTTATAGAGAATAATATTTTCATTGCTTTTAGAGAAAATGCAATTTCTTTTGAAGTGTTTGACTCCTTAGACAATTCAATTCCTATGTGTTTTGTGTTATTTTGAATTGGACTCCCAGGCTTTCTGAATTCAAGTAGGTCTATTATGTCATTGTCATTAGAAAGACCGGATTTTTCTGCAATCTCTTTAGCCTCCCGATAAGTTTCAGGTGTCATTTCACCTGTTGTTGTGTCTGTGGACACAAATTTTTTCTCAAGTTTATCCTTCATATCTTTCTTATATACACTGTCAGCCTCTACCCATTTGCAACTAGCTTCTACTTCTGCGTCAAAATTACGTGTCATACAGTCTGTTATTTCAATTTGAGTTGATACTTTTTTTGCACCAAGTTTCTTTGCTATAAGTTTGATTTGATTAAACTTGTATTCGTACATTTTTTCTTCGAAATTGTTAATGTCAATGTATGTGTTGTCTAGATAAGGGTGCTTCACCAACATACATCCTGGTACGAGTCTGGTTCCTATTTCAAATTGAAGATTATAGTCTTTCTTATAGTCATCAATGAATGAATATGGTAAAACTTGTAACTCTGGTCTAATATCTCTATGCCCTTTTTCCCACTTGTATGAGAATGCAGGTTCGTCTTTTGCGATTAGGAGTACATCTCCTTTTAATTCATCTAATTTTAACATGTTATTGTGCTGATTTGTTTTTCCTATTTCGTTTTGGACTCAATTATTACGCTGATTAGAAGGATGACGAGCAAGATTAGGAAAACGGTCCTTAATTTTACTAATAATTGTTTTTTTTTATCTTCTTCTTCTATCTCCTTTAATGTTTTAAGTTCGTCTTCATCTAATTCTCTTTTTGCTAATTCTGCGCATTTTCTTAGTTCATTAAAGATCTTATCAATATCTTCATCTTCCCAATCACAGAAAAATTGAAACCCCATTCTTCTCCCACTCTCGTCTAGTTGATTTTTACTGAAGCAGGATTGTATAAAGGTTCCTTTTCCTTTTTTTTGTTTAAAGCAAAACCATGAAGGTAACTTTTCTTTTATTTCCCTTTTGTACGGAACGTCTTTCCATTCCATGGCTGCTGATGCAATTTTACTTGCAGCTTCCTTTTGGAGTGTACTATTTGAAAATAAAGAAACCTCTCCATTAATGACAAATGTTGTTTGCTCGTTTGCTTTTTGTGCTTGAGCAGTCATATATGAATTCATAATCTAACTTTTTTTATACATTCTTTTAGTTGATCAGTATCACGAAGATCAGTGACAAAAAAATTCTTTTGTAACAGTTCTTTATATTCTTCTTCTTTTACTTCTTTTTGAATGGTTTTGATAATAGATTTTCTTTCTTCTTTTGAGAGTTCATCCAAGTGAGTCCCAAATACTACGGTTGGCCTATCCTTTTTATGGCTATATATGTAGTATAATCTGCTATTTACCTCTTTTATTTGATATATTTTATCATTGATATATTTATTGACATCAAACGTAAAAAATATACAGTCGCTTTCTGATATTAATTTGGAATATAAGCTTTCAATTCTACCTTCTTCTCCACCTATATCTGCTCCTTTTTTTATTTTTATCTTTTTTTCTCCAATCTCTGTTGTAAACTTTTCATACTCTTCATACTGAGTTTGATGATATTCTTCATATGGTTCATTCCTTAAAAAAGATAGAAGTTGTGTTTTTCCTGAATTCTCTGGACCTAGAATACAAATACTTTTTCCTGCAAGTTTGTCATATATTACATTCAGTCCTATATAAGCAAGCCAACCAAGGGGACCTGCAGCAAGAAGCAGTGGCAGTATTGCAAGTTGTGGCTCTGCCTTTTCAATCAGATTAATGGTAATTTCTAGTATCATATGTTAGTTTTTAAGATTATTAAATGTCTTATTGGTATTGCCCCTATAGGACTTTATGTTTGTAGAATTTTTCACATAAAAAAACGTGGGTGTCTAAACTTTACCTGTCTGTCGTTTGTGGTCGTAGGAATAACCATGAAAAATAGACAAAGCAAAGAAGATACCCACGTTATGCGTATATATTACCACATAAAGTGTGCATGGACAGAGTTGCCCATATGCACACTTACGGAATGTATATAACACACCCGCAGCATCATCTTTTGCGTTGTTCTTGATTTTTCAATTTTGAAATTTCCTACGTTTCAAACGACCAAAAACAAGCTTCAGTTGACGCTTTTTATGTATAATTGCATGTGCATAATGCACATACAATGAAAATCTTTCGCAAAGTAAATAAAAAAATACGATTTCTATTATTCAGTAAGCACTATTCTTTCCCTTATTTATGCCAACTCTTCTAAATCTGTAGTCTTGCAAAACAAGCACAGTCATAATCCTGATAGCGAACGTATCTTAGAATAACAGCAAACACAGCACCCTTGCACCAGTAAAATGTCGTTCTCTTGGGATCTCGTTTACTCCCATATTAGTGTGAAATGTCCCTGTACCGTCTCATCCGACTCGTCTAAACTGATGGCATACCAGTAATCTGCCGAAGGCAGTTTCTTGCCTTTGTAGGTGCCGTCCCAACCATCGTAGTGGTTCTTGTACAGGACAAGTTCTTTGCCCGAACGGCTGTAGATGCGTATAGTATAGATGTTGTACTTGTCTATGTTGACGATCTGCCAAGTGTCGTTTGTACCGTCTCCGTTGGGGGTGACCACTGTACCCGGTTTTATGGGGTAGTAGGTGGTGTCGTTGGCCAGAACTGTTACTTGGTAGGTCACAACACTGTCGCAACCAAAAACGGTTTGTTCTCTTTCCGTATAAATACCGCTTTGGGTAACTGTTTTGCCGCCAATCAGCAGACTTTGTCCGCTGTGTAGGGTGGTGTCGATGGTGGTGCTGGCAGTGTCGTGCACGGTCAGGTGCAGAATGGTGGTGCTGTCGGCGCCGTACCAGGTCTTTGTTTTCTGGCTGGCGTCGGTGGTTTGGTTCAGTACGTGGTTGCCGAAGGTGTAGCTTTCGCCCTGGCAGATGTCCTCGTTCAGTTCCACCTCAACAGGGCAGTAGTTCATTTGGCCGACTATGTAGTCGGTCTTGTAATATTTTACCTGGTGTGTGCTGGTGGTGGCCGATATTTTGTCCGTCTTTCTGTACAGCACGTTTTTCCCGTCTGTTCTTGCCATATCCGAATAGTCCTCTTCTTCTGCGGCTCGTGTCTCGTTCGGGCTTGGACAGTCGTTGCCCAGTTTGTTGTTAAAGTAGTCGGGCGACAGAAAGTTAAGAAAGATTTCGGCCGTTTGTGAATAATTTTGTGACCAGTCGACAGTAAACGGGGTGAGCGGAATCGATTCGTAAATAGTAAAGTAACTGACCCGCAACAGTTTTACTTGGCGCAATTCGTCTTCGTTTGACGGACTGAAATAGATGCCGAAAATGAAGCAGGTGTCGTTCAGTCCGCCTTCTCCCTTTCCTTTTATCTCGTGTTTCTCCACGTAGAGTAGGGTGTCTTCTTCCGATAGCGCAGGTAGCTCTATGCCTCCTTTCGCTTTATTATGTGTATGTTGGTTCGACGATGTCCTTAGGTTGACGTAGTCTGTTTCTGCGTCAAAGAAATTGCTGTTGTCAAGCAACTCCGCTACCACCTCGTTCAGGGGCCTGCCTATGGCGCAGGTCGTGCTGCCGGTGTTGAACAGGGCACCGGTTTCTGGGTAGGGCCTTATACCGTAACAGACTATAGCAGAAAGAAATGCGAATAATAGAAGAACTGTTTTTCTCATCGGTTGTAAATAAGGTAATGTGGTGACATTTTCTTAGTGCAAAGATATATATAATAGCCGTTTCTATTCTTGTTCGGGAGCGCTTGTTTTTGCACAGGTTGGCAATTTTTCCGCACCGCACAACAAAAAAGCGCACCTTGCACAGGTGCGCCTTAACTCTGCCTTCTGGTAGAGCTTTGCCTAATCTTGGTCTGCATAAATGCCGATTACTACGTCGTCAATTACACAACCAAAGTCATCATAAACGGGTTTCACTATTTCATTCATAAGCGTCCTCCTTCTCTCCCTTTTGGGGAAACATTACATTAACAATAACTAAAAAAATAACAAATATGCTGATGTATTTAGGCAATCTTCCTCAACATCTGATGTGTTTTTTTATTGCACATCTCGTTTTTGTTTGTGCAAATATAGAAACTAAAATGCACATTGCAAGTTTTCGTGTGCATTTTTTTGCACAAATTTAATTTGTTTGTGCAGTTTTGTTTCTTAACTCTATAAATGTGTTCTATATGCGAATAATATTGGCTGTAAATTATTGCCGATTCTCTTATTTGTTGCTGTAATTTAAATTTTCCCCAAGGGCGGACACGAAAATTTTACCAGTTGTTTTTGTGACAATTGGCTTCGCTTTTTTACGTGATTTTACCACAGATGTTTATTCTATGTGTTTGCAAACGGCCGTGGCATCAGGTTCGAACGAATGTCCGAAACCGTCTAACAGATACAGTTTTGCATTGCTGTTCAGTTGTTTCAGCTTTTCTGAATAAGAGGTGGGGACTACTTCGTCGGCTGTCCCGTGGATGATGGTGGTTTCCCCTTTATATTTTACAAATTCTTCGTAAATAGGTAGGTGTTGCGCGTCGGCTATGTAGTTGCGGCCCAGCACTCCCCACACAATGGGCAGTGTTTCTGGCAACTGTTCGGGGTTGAAGGTGCCCCCCAGTATATTTCCGTTCCGGGCTCCATCTTTTAAGACGATGGCCGGAGCCAGTAGCACCAGGTGGTCGATGCTTTCGTTGCCTATCAGTCCTGCGGTCAGTATCGATGCAACTCCGCCTTGTGAATGTCCGACCAGCAGTATGCGGTCGGTTTCTGGCAGTTGTTTCACATAGCTTATTGCGGCAACGGCGTCTTTTACTTCGCTTGAGATAGTCATATCGGTAAAGTTCCCGTCGCTTTCCCCGTGACCGTTGAAGTCGATGCGCAGTGTCCCTATTCCTTTCTGCAGCAAACCTGCCGATAGGGTGTTCATGAAGGGAGTCGATTTGTGGTCGCCGATTCCGTGTAGCAGAATCGCAATGGCGCATTTCTTTTTCTCTCCCAGCTCAGGTAGGTCTAGTAATCCGCTAATCCGCCCGTTGGGGCTGTTATATGATATTTCTTTTGTCATAATCTACCTCCTTCTTTTTTCCGCCGCAAAGTTACCGCATTTTTGTTCTCACAACAATCGCACAAATCCGTGATACCATATACCTTTAATATGGTATTCGGGTGAGGTGTTAGTGCTGTTTGTCTGTCTTCTTCAAATTTGGCAGGAAGTAGGCCACCATGCCTAACAACGGGATGAACGAGCAGGCTTGGTAGACGGCGCCGATGCCGTACGAGTCGACCAGCGTGCCTAACACGGCTGCCGATATGCCGGCTATGCCGAACGCGAATCCGTAGAACAGTCCCGATGTTAGACCGATGTGATTGGGTAGCAGCTCTTGCGCATAGATGATGATGGCTGGGAAGGCTGACGACAATACCAAGCCAACCAGAAAACTGAGTACGATTGTCGGAACGAACGAGACGTGCGGCATTAGCAGTGCGAAGGGCGCGGTTCCCAATATCGATGCCCAGATGACGTATTTCCGCCCGATCTTGTCCCCGATGGGGCCGCCTATCACTGTGCCGATGGCTGTCGCTCCTAAAAATACGAACAGCAATACTTGTGATGTCTTTATGCTGACACCGAATTTCTCGATCAGGTAGAACGTGTAGTAGCTGGTCAGACTGGCCATATAGAGGTATTTCGAGAAGATGAGTGCCAATAAGATGGCGATGGCTTGTATAGTTTGGCGGCGGCGTAGGGGTTGCGGCTGTTTGACGCTTCTTCTGCCTTCGCCTTTTTTAACGGCTTTCAGATGGCTGCTATACCACCGGCAGATGGGAAACATGACCAGCATACCCACAAATGCCAGACAGGCTACGGCTGCCACGTGGCTACGGCCGTAGGGCGCTATCAGCAGCGCTGCGAGCAACGGACCAACCGCGCTGCCGGTGTTGCCGCCTACTTGGAACACCGATTGGGCGAATCCGCGTTTGCCGCCCGATGCCAGCGATGTCAGGCGCGATGCCTCGGGGTGGAGTATCGACGAACCAAGCCCGACTAACGACACGCTGAACAAGATGACTGCATACGAGTCGCTGAATGCCAGAATTGTCAACCCGCTATAGGTGAAGGTCATGCCTAGGGGCAGGAAATAGGGGTTGGGCTTCTTGTCGAGCAGCATGCCCATGACGGGTTGGAAGACCGATGCCGAGGTCTGGTAGCACAGCGTTATCGCACCTATCTGGGCGAAACTGAGCGCCATGTCGCTTTTCAGCAACGGATATACGGCTGTGATGATTGCCTGCAACATATCGTTGAAAAAGTGCGATAGTGCCAGCGCTATCAGTAGCGCCATCGATGTCTTGCCTGCGGTTGTCGTTATCCTCATTCTTATTTGTTGTGAATCTTGTTTTTCTTGCGCGACGAGAGGCGGTTTACTTCAGTTCGAACGGATATTGCATGGTGATGCAGTGTAGCGAACCGTGTTGGCGGATGAGGGGTACGCAGTCGCAGCCCACTATCTCGCGGTCGGGGAAGGCTTCCTGCAACACTGCCATCGCCTCTTGGTCTTTGGCTGAACCGTAGGTCGGCATCAATATGGCGTTGTTCATGATGAGGAAGTTGGCGTAGGTGGCGGGCAGGCGTTCTCCGTCTATCTCTATCTTGTCTGCCATAGGCAAGGCTAGCAGCCGGTAGCGCTCGCCGTTTTCGGTCTCAAACTCTCTCAACTCTTTCTCCATGGCGCGCAACTCGTTGTAATGCTCATCGGTCGGATCTTCGCATCTGACGTAGGCTATGGTGTCGTAGTCGCACAGGCGTGCCAGGGTGTCGATGTGGCTGTCGGTGTCGTCTCCTGCTAGGTAACCGTGGTTCAGCCATAATATGCGTTTGGCGCCTAGCGCTTTTTTCAGGTAGTTCTCTATCTCTTCTTTCGTGAACTGCTCGTTGCGGTTGTCACTGAGTAGGCACTCGCTGGTAGTGAGGATGGTGCCGGCCCCGTCGCTCTCTATGCTGCCGCCTTCCAGCACAAAGTTCAGGTGGTTCTCGTAGTCGGCGTCGAAGAGGTCAGACTGGAATAGCTCGCGAGTGATGCGGTTGTCTTTGTTCGATGCGAATTTCAAACCCCAACCGTTAAAACAGAAGTCCAGCACCTTGTAATGGCTTTCGCATTCGCAAATGGGTGACACGGGTTTGAAGGGGTCGTCGAAGTTGCACACCTCGTCGCGGAAGAAACGGTCTTCGGTGTCGACTACGGTTATGCCGCCGTGGTCGCGGGCCCAGGTGTCGTTGGTGTCGGTTTCTACAAAACGGATGTTCTGCAGTTCGGCTGAACCCTCTAAGCGTTGGCGTACTTGTTGCGCATTTTTGCAGACGATGAGCAGACGCTCGCGTTTGCTGATTTCGGTGGCAATGCGCACGTAACAGGCGGTCACTTCTTCTAAAATGTAGCTCCAGTCGGTGTCTTCGTGGGGCCATGTCAACTGTATGAAGCCTTGCGGCTCCCATTCGGCTGGTAATATCCTCATTTCTTTTGTCTCTAAGTTTTTAAACTGCGTTATTTGGTTTTATATAGAAAGAGGATGTACCAACTCTGATACATCCTCTCTTGTATTGAATGCCCAATAGGGTATGGCTTAGTCTAAGTATTCGAAACCAAGGTATGGAACCAACGCCTTTGGCATGCGGATGCCCTTTTCGCACTGGCCGTTCTCCAAAATGGCAGCTACTATACGTGGCAACGCCAATGCCGAACCGTTCAGGGTGTGGCAGAGCTGGATCTTCTTGTCGGCGGCTGTGCGGTAACGGCACTTCAAGCGGTTAGCCTGGTAAGTCTCGAAATTCGATACCGAGCTGACTTCCAACCAGCGTTTCTGTGCGGCGCTGAAGACCTCGAAGTCGTAGGTGATGGCCGAGGTGAAGCTCATATCGCCACCGCAAAGGCGGAGAATGTGCCAAGGCAACTCAAGTTTCTCTACCAGGGTCTGCACGTAGTCGAGCATCTCTTGCAGCGACTCGTAGCTGTGCTCTGGGGTGTCGATGCGTACAATCTCAACCTTGTTGAACTGGTGCAGACGGTTCAAACCGCGGACATCCTTACCGTACGAGCCGGCCTCACGGCGGAAACATGCCGAGTAAGCGGTGTTCTTTATAGGAAGGTCTTTCTCGTCAAGAATAACGTCGCGGTAGATGTTGGTGACAGGAACCTCTGCTGTTGGAATGAGGTAGAGGTTGTCGAGGTTGCAGTGGTACATCTGGCCTTCCTTGTCAGGAAGCTGTCCGGTTCCGTAACCCGATGCCTCGTTTACAACGTATGGTGGCTCAATTTCCAAATAGCCGTGGTCGCGGGCCTGGTCAAGGAAGAAGTTGATAAGCGCGCGCTGCAGGCGTGCACCCTTGCCCTTGTATACTGGAAATCCGGCTCCGGTGATCTTTACACCGAGGTCGAAGTCGATGATGTCGTATTTCTTGGCCAACTCCCAGTGTGGAAGTGCGTCTGCACCAAGGTTTGGCATAGGGCCGCCTTCCTTAACAACAAGGTTGTCTTCTGCGCCGGTGCCTTCTGGTACCAGTTCGTTCGGAAGGTTAGGTATGACAAGAAGGCGGTTGGTGATTTCCTGCTCGTAGCTGGTCAGGTTCTCTTCCAGTTTCTTGCTTTTCTCCTTCAATTCTGAAGTCTTGGTCTTTGCGGCTTCGGCTTCGTCCTTTTTGCCTTCCTTCATCAACGCGCCAATCTGCTTCGCAAGCTGGTTGCTTTCTGCTTTGGTCGTGTCAAGTTCTTGCTGGGTTGAACGGCGCTTCTTGTCTAAGTCGATGATCTCGCCTATTATCTGCTTGCCGTCGAAGTGCTTCTTTGCCAGGCGGCGAATCACGTCGTCGGTCTCTTCTGTAATAACTTTGAGAGTTAGCATATGTTTTCTGTTTGATGTTTCTCTATTTTTACATTACTGCAAAGATAACGATAATTTGACCTTTTTGTTACACTTCTTTTTAAAATATGCGCTGTGCTTGTGCTTTTTCGCCTTTGCCTCTTTTTTTGACGTGGTGTCGCTTTCTTTGACGCGGCTTTTTATTTTTGTTGACTTTCTTCTCTTCGTGATGATTAATTTTCTATTTTTGCAGTGTTTTTTTCAATCCGAGTCACTTACATTGCACGGTTTTTGCCTGATGTAAGTTAGTTACCTGTTAAAAATGATTTGAAATGAAGAATAAGTACATCGATCTCATTGAACAGTCTTTTGAATTTCCTTCCGAGGAATTTAAGGTGGAAAATAACGAATTGTATTGGTACGATGTCCCCCTTATGGACCTTATCAAACAATACGGAACGCCTTTGCGTATTGCCTATCTTCCTAAGATTGCGCAAAACATTAAGAAAGCAAGACGTATGTTTAATGTGGCTATGGCTAAGGTTGAGTACAACGGCGATTACAACTACTGCTACTGTACCAAAAGCTCGCATTTCTCATTCGTTATGGAAGAGGTCCTGAAACACGATGTCAACCTCGAAACGTCGTCGGCTTTCGATATAAACCTTATCGATGCCTTGCACGAAAATGGCCTGTTGGTTAAAGACAAGTATATAATCTGTAACGGATTCAAACGACCTCAATATGTCGAGGGCATTCAGCGCCTGGTCAACGAGGGCTTTACCAACGTTATTCCGAGTCTTGACAATGTTTTTGAACTTGACCAGATCCTTAACGGACTTGATAAAAAAATCAAGGTGGGTATACGTGTGGCTACCGAGGAAGAGCCGAAATTCGATTTCTATACTTCTCGCCTGGGTATCTGCTATAAGGATATTGTGCCTTATTATAAGGAGAAGATTGCCAACAACAAGCAGGTGGAACTGAAAATGCTCCACTTCTTTATCAATACTGGTATACGCGATACCGCCTACTATTGGAACGAATTGAACCGCTGTGTGGAGAAGTATTGCGAACTCCGTAAAATTTGTCCTACTCTCGACTCCCTCAACATCGGTGGCGGTCTGCCTATCCAGGCCCATCTCGATTTCAACTACGACTACGAGTATATGGTCGAGGAAATTGTGTCGCAGATTAAGAACACCTGTAATGCCAACGGGGTGCCTGAACCTAACATCTTTACCGAGTTCGGTTCTTACACGGTGGGCGAGAGTGGTGCTATTCTTTACTCTATCGTTAACCAGAAGAAACAGAACGACCGTGAGTTGTGGAACATGATCGACAGTTCGTTCATTACCACTTTGCCCGACACTTGGGCCATCGACCAGCGCTTCCCGTTCCTGGCTATCAATAACTGGGACAAACCATACGAACGCGTGCATCTTGGCGGATTGACTTGCGACAGCATGGATTTTTACAACGCCGAGGCTCACTCTAACGCCATCTTTATGCCACGTTACCAGCAAGACCAAGACCAGTATGTCGGCTTCTTCCACATGGGCGCCTACCAGGAGTCGCTGAGCGGTTTTGGCGGTATTCAACACTGCCTGATTCCTGCTCCAAAGCTTGTTATTATTGACCGTGACGAGAATGGTGAGTATTTTACCAAACTGTTTGCTAAAGAACAGAGCTATAAGTCGATGATGAAAATCCTCGGTTACTGATTGTCCTGTTCGTGAATATATGGTAAAGGGCGGCCGGTCACGGTCGCCCTTTTTGTTCGGTCATTTCCTTCGAAAGAAATTCCTTTTGGACTAATGTTGGCGTCTTCCGTCGCACGGATTCGCAAAACCTTGTCTCATGGTGGAATCGCTTAAACGAAAGGTGTTCGTGACGTCGTAGCCTCTATTTTGTCTTCTCTGTCTTGCGCTTCTTCTGGGTGGCGGTTGCCGCCTGCCGCTCTGCCTCCAGTCTCTTGTTCTCTTCGGTCAGACGCTCAATCTTTCGCTCCAACCGTCTGATTTCATGGCGTAGGCTGTCGTTCTGCGACTGTATGCTCAGCGAGCGTAACTGTATGTCGTTAAACCAGGTCTTAATCAGATCTTTTTCGCGTGTGAGTTTGTCTTTCTCCGACTCGAGCGGTGACGACTGCACGACCTTCAACTCGTGCTCCTGCAAATGGTAGGTGCCCATATGTGCCTCTATCAGGGTAATTTCTTCTGTGGTCAGGGGCTTGCCCACAACTGTCACTTCCACAGTGTTTATACTGTCGCCTTCTATATAGCGGTGGCTTACCACATGTAGGTCTTTGTTTGTGCCGAATTCTTCGTTTATGAATTGGGTTACCCGGTTACCCTGTATCTCGTTCCTGACAATTCGGTAAGTGGTGAAAATGCTTGGTATGAAAATGAGTAGCACTATCAGCCAACTCCACCTTAGCAGTAAACGGTGCTTCTCGTCAACCTGCCGTTTCGGTATGCTCAGTATGCGTACGCCAAGCCAGGTGGCAAAGCCTATGTAGACGGCATTGATCAGAAACAGGTAGAAGGCTCCGTACACAAACAGCCATTGGCGCGTGGCCAGACCATACCCTACGGTGCAGAGCGGTGGCATCAGCGCTGTCGCTATGGCTACGCCCGGTAGTATGTTCCCTTTCGATTTGCTGCAGGTGGTTATTATGCCGGCAAATCCGCCGAAAAAGGCTATTAGTACGTCGTAGATGGTGGGCTGGGTTCTGGCCAGTAGCTCCGAACGGACGTCGCTGATGGGCGATAGCACAAAATATATGCACGATGCCGCTACGGAAAAGACGGTGGCCACTGCCAGATTCTTCAGACATTTGACTATCAGGTCGCCGTCGTTAATGCCCATGCCTAAACCCATGCCCATTATCGGACCCATCAGGGGCGATATGAGCATGGCTCCGATGATGACGGCTGTCGAGTTCATATTCAATCCCAAACTCGCTATCAGTACGGCACAAACTAAAATCCATAGGTTGGCTCCTCTGAATGTAATGCCGCTTACGATGCTCTCTATGGCTTCGGTGTCTTCTATTTTGTCGTGTTCGAGCGATAACAGTGCACGTATCTTTTTTCTTATCATTTTTTTCTTTTTTTAGGCGGTATCCTTCTGTTGGGGACTGTTTTTCGCCCCAATAATGTAAATATAGTAACTTTTTCCGTTTCTTCATCTAACTGTTGTAGGGGGTTATGGGCGGCAGGACGTTCTGTTAAAGCCGTTCCCTCCTCATAATGTGTCGCAATATTGTCGCAACCTTTGCTTTCCTTTGTTGGGAGACCCTTCCCTTTCGCTTTCTTGTCGTGTAAAGTGCTCTCCTTCCGTTATTAGCCTATAGTTGTTAAAAATCAAATATGTTTGCCGATTTTTTTTCAACAATTATTAGTTTTTCAGAATAAAAACTCCACACATTTTTGTATATTTGCGATATTCAAAGGAATATGGACTTTTGAATTTGGGGCTTGAGCCGCCTACCTGATCTAATATTTTAGGAAATAAACAAAATAAAAATATAACATTTTAAATGAAACGGTTTCAAATTTCTATTGCCGCTGCTCTTTTAGCTTCTGCTTCTGCGTATGCGGCTAACCAGTACTCCGGAACCTTCGGCTGTAAGGCCAAGTATACTGGCAAGAACACCTATCTGATGGATTCCTGCTATGTCGATTACACCATTAAAAGGGTTGTGGGTATTCCTAGTTACACTGCTAAAGTTACATGGACTAAGCAGAAGAATGGTTATAATGTTGGCGGCGTTGCCGTAAATCCTGCCGACATTGCTTCTTACAAACATCCTACACGTCGTTACAACGATGTGGCTCCTACTAAGGCGACTTTTAATTTTACCGTTTTGTTTTATTCTAACCAGTTGAATTGTGTGGTTGGGTCTGCCCAATCTTCTATGGTTGTTAACAACCTTGAGAAAGCTGGTGCTGACTACGGTCCTGTTGTGTTGAATATGTCGAATTGGAACGATATGTTCAAAAATGTGGTTATCGGTAAACAAGATGCTGCAAAGGCGGGTGTCGTTGTCAACGATGCCAATGTGGCCAAATGGCTCGGTGACCTCAATATAGCTGCTGGTAAGGCTGACCCTTCTACCCGTGAGGGGAGACGAGCCCTGTCAAGACTTTTCAGCAGTGCAGACCGTGTGGAAATTGTTAATCCTACGGTAAGTCTTGATTGGGATATCGATGAATATGTATTCATTAATAATACTGTCAAGATGATTGACAATATCTCCGACGCTATGGCTAATGAGGATACGGCCGCTGCTGTTAAATCTTACTTTATCGACAATCCGGCTACTCCTATCATCATCCCTCAGTTCGATTATTTCTGGAAAACAACGGTTGCTCCTTACTCTTTGGTTAACGATGCCTACGATGCTGCTGAAGCCGCTTATAAGAAGGGCGACTACAACACCGCTGCTATCAACTACCAGAAGGTGCTCGATTTAGACCCGTCTGTTTATTATTGCAAACACCGCTTGGCTAAAATCGAGGAATACAACAAGTCGAAGGAATCGCGTAACTTTGGCGAAATCGATATGGTGCTTGTTGAGGGTAACAGCCAGATTAAAAACTTCTATATCTCTAAGAAGGAAATCACCAACGCCGAGTGGCGACGTGTTATGGGGGCTGAGGCTGGCATGGCTTTCAATATGGAAACCCGTAACCAGCCTGTCTCGAACATTACTTGGGAACAGGCGCTTACTTTCGTTAAGAAACTCAACGAACAGACCGAACAGAACTTCCGTTTGGTGAAGGCTAATGAATGGGAATATGCCGCTAACGGTGGTAAGAAGGCTTCTAAGTCCGATTTCGCCGGAAGTAATAACATTGTCGATGTGGCTTGGTCGGTTTACAATGCGGAAGACGCTAAACACGATGTCGCTAAATTAGACGCTAACGAACTTGGTATTTACGATATGACTGGAAATGTTGCCGAATGGGTGGCTGACGTCTACGATAAGAAGACCCGTATTACTAAGGGTGGCTCTTATGCCGACGATGCTGCTCACAGCACTAATTCTTCCAGACAGTTGCTCGATGTAAACTACAAGAGCAATACTGTTGGTTTCCGTATCGCTCAAGATGAGTAATGTTCAATTCAACTGTATGACAATAAAGAAATGAAAAAGTTCATATATATCGTTATGGCTGCAGGGTTGCTCTTGGCTGGCGTTTCCGCTAATGCTGCCCCTGCTAAAAAGACTACGGCTAAGACTGCCAAGTCTGTAAAGAATACTAAGGCTGCTGCTCCCAAAGCCAGGGTGAAGGCTACTACTAAGTTCGTTATGCCGCAACATACGCTTTCTGCTAAGGAAAAGTCGGCTTACACCTATTATATGAAGGCGCTTAACAACTATAGCGATGGTAAGGCGAAGGCTGCTCTCCAGGAACTCGACCTCTGCGACAAGAACCTCGGTTACGCTACTGCCCGTACCAATTACCTGCGTGCCAAAATAGCTTACGAGACGGGCGATTATGCTACGGCCCGCAACGCCTCTGAGTCGTACTTCAATTCCAACCCTATCCACGATAACGGTTTTGAGGAAATGAAGTCTATTAACAACGCTACTAAGGCTTATTTCTCTCAACAAGAGGCCAATAAAGAGGCTGCTGCCGTCGAGGCTCAGGCTGCTGCTGCTAAAGCTGCCGCCGACAAGAAGGCTGCCGCCGAAAAATTGCAGGAAGAGATCGCTGCTGCGCGTGCTAAACGTGAGGAAGCCCGCAAAAACCGCGATGCTATTGTAAAGAAGGTCGAGGCTGACCTTAATGCTGCCCGTCAGGCTAATACCCGCGCGGCTTATCAAGAGTTTATACAAAATCATCCGTTCGGTAGGGCTCGTTTGACGGCTGAACAGGAAATGAACGAAAAATGGCCTTACCCAACTCGTACTCTCAAATCTAACAAGTATGGCTTTGTTGACAAAAATGGTAAATTCGTTGTGAAGGCTAAATACGACAATGCCGCTTCTTTTGAAGAAGATTTGGCTCGTGTCGGCAAGGCTGGACTTTATGGTTTCGTTAACGAGCAGGGCAAGGAGGTTATTCCGCTCAAATACCGTAACGCTTCCGATTTCAGCTATGGCTATGCTGCTGTTAAAGAGCCTAATGGCGCGGCTTACTTCATCGATAAAACCGGTAAGAGGCTGGGTAACGATACCTATAAAGATGTTCGCGCGTTTACCGAGGGCTTGGCTCCTGTTTCTAACAAGGCTGGCCTTTATGGCTATATCGACAATAAGGGGAACCAACCTATCGGCTTCCAATACAACACTGCCAGCCAGTTCTCTGGCATGCGTGCTGTTGTAGGCAGAAAAGATGGTAAGGTGATGAAGTATGGATACATTAAAAAAGACGGTAGCCCGCTTACTGAATGTATTTTCGACGAGGCTCAGAACTTCCAGTATGGTATGGCCCGTATTAAACAAAATGGTAAATACGGACTTATTGATTGGAATGGGTCTCCTCTTACTCCTGTCGTTTACGATTATATCACCGAATACCGTTCCGATGGTTACGCTCGTGCCCGCCGTAATGGCATTGAGGTCCTTATTGACCGTAATGGTGATACTTGGTCTGAGGTGAACGGTAACATCGTCCCTGTTAAGTTCAAGAACTAATCTGAAAATGTTATAGCTTGTGGTCCCGCCCTTTTTTGGGGGTGGGACTTTTTTTATGCTTTGATTTGTTTTCCAACATCAGTCGATACGGCTGTTTGTGTGGCCTTCCTGCTATTGCTTAACTTTATCTCTTTTTGGCGTTATTGTGTATCGTATTTCGTTTCAAATGGATATAGGTTTTTACCGATTCTCTGGTGAAGCCGGGGACGTAGGGTGGAAGCCTGTACCAATACATCCGTATAGTGATCCAATTCCCTTATTTTTTGACCTATAGGTCAAAACTAATCTACATTCTTATTTATGGTTCAATAAACACTGGCGTTCCCTTTTCATTGCCAGGATTTATCTCTATCAGCTTCTCAATTAGACGATGATTAGCCATAAGGCTTAAATCTATGTCGAGTGGTTCTATAGAGAAAGCCATGTAACTTTTGCGAGGATTCTTGTTGGGATAGTCCATCGCTTTCAGTTCTTCCTTTCCCATCTCCTTATGTCCTGCAACAGTATAGGCAGACAGCTTGTCAGGTTTACCAAATTCATATAGGACTAACAGGGACGTTCTTCCAAACATCTCTCTATGCTCTTCCATAGATCCCTTAGTCTTACCCAACCTTACATTATATATATTATGCGTGAGAATCCAGTCTTTCTGTTTCTTATTCTTGGTACATCCAACAAGAATGGTTTTATCTCCACCGAAGAAATCTATAATGTTCTGATCAAAGCGATTCCATTTGTAGCACTCAAATGGTTCTGCTGCCATCATCATTCCTTCTTCTTCCTCAAATTGAGGATACATAGAGATGACTGGAGCTGTTTTTCCCGTATCATTTTCATCTGCTTGCTCGTATTTCTTGAAGTTCTCCGCCTGCTCAAAAATTTCCTTGAATACCTCATCCTGCGGAACAGGAGGATAAC
>DGTD01000041.1 GCA_002396385.1 Bacteroidales bacterium UBA4345 | reverse complement strand
TTTTACCGGACAGCAATAATAAAATACTTGTTTTATCAGACGGACAAACACAAGGCGTCCGCTTTGTCCCTGTTCTAATTACTATGTTTATAATGTTGTTTGGCAGCGAATTGTCATCGGAATATCTCAACGGACGTTTTAATCTCTTTTCCAGCCCATATAAAATTGTACGTTGGGGCTCATACCTGTTTACTTTCGCCTTAGTCATATTATATGGCGTGCTAGACGCTTCCCAGTTTATTTACGTTAGTTTTTGAACCATGAAAAAGTTTCTTCTTTATATAACTATATTTTTTGTATTACTAGTTGCAATTGACAAAGGCGTAGGAATAATTGCCAGGTACCTAATAGAACACGCAAATGGGGGTGACACCCAAAAAACTGAATATATCTGTAACAAGACACACGAAGATTTACTGATTATGGGTTCTTCACGTGCCGTACGTCACTATGACCCACAAATAATAAACGACTCGCTTCACATTTCTTGCTACAACTGCGCTTACATAGGTTGCGGATGCATTACCGCATATGGCTTGTTACAAGCATTAACTAACCACTATGCGCCAAAATATATCCTTTACGAGGTGACACCCGATTTCGACTATCTGAAAATTAACGACGACTACAGCAAATATGCTGGTCCCTTAAAATACTATTACGACACTAAAGGGGTTGACTCCATATTTATCAACATTGACACCTTTGAAAAATATAAGATGATGAGTAACATGTACAGATACAATTCTAAACTACTTCAACTCATCGCGGAAAATACTGCCTACCAGACCCCAATACCCAATGGATTTCTGCCAGAAATGAGGCTAATGACAACAGAGCCAGATGCACCTGAATGCAAACACTACAATTGTAACGACGAGTACAAGGTGAAATGTTTGAAAAACATCGTAAAATTGTGCAAGGATAAAAATATAAAATTGTTTTTTATTGTTTCCCCACTTTACAACGCTGCCAATTCTTCTGATTACGATTTTGGTAGAACTTTCGCTCAAGAAAACGGTATACCATTTATTGACCACTTAAACGACACGACTATAAGCAAAAACATAAGCTATTTTTATGACCCGCTACATATGAACATTGATGGTGCGAACACGTATACGAAAAAAATTATTCCTGAACTACGTGCGATTCTTAAATAATAGACAGTCAAGTGAATATATGACAAGCACCCCTAAAGAATAAGCGACTAGATCGGGAGCTGAGAAGTCGGAACCTAACACTAAATGGCCTATGGTAGTGGAACGCAAGCGCACCAACCAAGGCCACCTGATAAGTTGCATGAATTCAACTGTGTAGGCCGTCACCAACGTCAGTAACGCTACACTTCGCGTACTGCTGCCGAAACCCAGGCAGCGAAACAGGCAGAATAGCAACATTGCCCATAGTGCGTCGCCTACCTCGGCCGGTATGGCAGACACCCGGCGAGATAAAAGTCCAACAATAATAAGGAAAAAGGACAAGATCACGTAGAATAATCGCATTTTCATTGTACATTTTCTATTTTACTATCGATTGCATCATCTAACCTGATTATTCTGTCACAGAAACCTAACGAGGTTGTGCGGTGCGCAATTATTACCATAGTCAGTCCCCTTTCTGATTTGGCCAAATTTTGTAGAGTGAGGTTTATCTCCTGCTCCGTCTCGTTGTCAAGCGCCGAAGTAGCCTCATCGAAAAAGAGAATCTCAGCCTTTTTATAGAGCGCGCGCGCAATGCCGATTCGCTGTCTTTGTCCTCCTGATAGACGTGTTCCTGCCTCACCTAACTGGCAATCCAAACCATTGGGTAGCGTAAGGCACCAGTCTTTCAATTGTGCTTGTTCCAACACCTTCATCACAAGGTTTCGGTCAATGATTTTAGCGCCAAGTGCCACGTTTTCGGCAAGCGACGCATTCATTATAAAAATATCTTGTGGCACATATCCGACCAGTGAAAGCCATTGTTTTCGATTTTTTCGTGTAAGTTCTTTCCCATCAATCAGAATACGTCCCGATTTCAGCGGGAAGAACCCCAAAAGTATATTAAACAGTGTTGACTTTCCTGCTCCACTTGGCCCTTGCACGCCTACACACTCGCCCTTGGCGATGCTACAAGAGAAACCATCTAACACAGTGGGTCCATCTGCATAACCGAACACCACCCTTTCAGCCACGAGTGAGTGCTTGAACGAGACAGGCAGGACAGATTCCTCGATCTCGTCGGTCTCATTCATTTCGTTATAAAGTGTATCAACACTATATGAAGCCTGTTGCAAGAAGGTGTAGCTGCTTAGTATGCTTCTTAGCGATGGCATAAGTCTGAACGCAGCCACTGCAAAAACGCCACCTACCAGTAAATGGTCCGATCCATGGACCAACATGAGCAGTGCTAATCCTAAAATAATGGCTAACTCTGAGAGTAGAGAGGGAACCGATTTAACCATTTCCATACGTCTACGGCACTCGTTTATGGTATCGATGCCATTTGTAAAATTCCACAGTTGGTATTCAAATGCGTTGTTTACCTCCAATTCGGCAAATCCGCGGAAAGTTTCAACTACCATACGTGCCTGTTTTCTGCGTGCTTCAAGGTCGTCTTGACCATAACGCCGTACTTTGGAACGAACTACAAACAGGTAGAACAGAACCAATGGCAAACAGGCCACCAATAACAAGAGAGCCGCCAATGGCGACAACACAAACAACGAGACAACCACCATCAGTACGAGCACAGCCTCTCCTATCATTGTCAAGATACCCTGTAGCACACTTACGCTGAATGTCAGACAAAGCGTGTTGACATCATTTGCCAAACGAACAGCTCCCTTATCTCGAATAAATAGAAGTCCGCGCTGGTAATAGCGGCAGAAAAGTTGGTAACTGAAATGCTTGAATTGTCGCAATAGGAAATTGGTTTGGATACGGGTAAGGCCAATAATCGCCAGATTCTTGAAAAGCACAAACAGCAATACGAGCACAAGCACTAAAGGCATATCGGAAGTAATTCCATCAGTACCGAGTACCATTTTGAGCAATGGGAAAATCGACGCCAGCCCTGCAAAGTTAAGCAGTGAGGCCAACAACACCACTGCAACCATTTCTGTACATTTCTTCCGGTCAGCCGGTTCTAATAAAGAATATATCTTTTTAAGCATATTTATGGTCGCATATTAATACCTTCCGAAAAAGTATTTTTTTGCCAAAAACTTACATATAGGGATACAGAAGCCCTCATGTTTTTTTAAAAATAACGCGAGGAATATAGCCTGAGTAAAGTGTGGTTGTTGGTCTGTTGGTGTTTGATGAAATACAGATGTACATTAGGCCGGCGAAACTCTTGTTTTCGAGAAGGGCGTCATTGAATAATGCAGTTTTTGTAATGAATACATGTTTCCATATTTTATGTGGTAAACGTCGCTTTTTAAGGAACTGCCTATTCTTTTTTTATCGAATTTAGAGACAAAAAACAGCGACTACTTAGTTTGAGGGATTTTTACCTTTTTGGAAATCGCTTGTGGCATCTCGTGCTTCGTAATAATCCAACTAAGCTTGTTACCGTTATTTGAAAGCTTGTAGGGTAAAACCATAAGGTAGTTTTTGGGTTTGTTAAGAAGGTAAACTTTGTTGTTTTCAATCCAATAGAAATACCTCAAATCTCCCACTTTGTCGTCTTTGAAATAGATATACATTATACCCTTCTCCTTCGATTTGAAGTTATTCAGATAATCATATTTCTCTTCCAGACAAAATCCTGTTTTTTCCTCACGGTGTTTATGTGGGGTTCCCATCGGCATAAACACCATATTATAATGTCCCATTTTCCAGTGTCCGTTAATACCCGATGATGGACCGATGTAAGTTGTGTCGCGTTTACACTGGAAAAAAATGCTGTCGTTCGAGCGTTTGTAGCCCATGCCGAAGTTGAACGGATTAATAGAATCGTTCTTTGTGATTGTGAAAGGCTCTAATTCTATTTCCGAATCATTACGCCCGTTTATAATAGAGTATTGTCTGTTCCAAACTTCTAATGCTTCTTTATCTTCAGTTTGCATAAATGTAAAGTAAACAAACTGTTTGTTGCTTGCTGTATCTTGCGCATCATCGTTTATGGGATATTTACTGAATACAAAATTAACGTCGTACAGAAGCGCATTGCCTTTAACGTAACTTTCGTCAACCGTTTCGTTCTCAAAGTTAATGATGCTACCCCACTGCAGTCCTTTCCAGAAGGAAACATCCTCTAATTTTGCCTGTTTCCCGTTTCTTTTGGAGTCGGTATGTTTCGCACTGCTGTTAAACGCTAAGGCCAACAGTAGCAGACAAATGATCATTTTTATGTTATTCGCGATATTCATGGTTTACAAGTATTATGAATTATACACGTTATTCATAAGTTGATTTAGATATGAATTACTTTTTTATGCAGTTTTTTGAGTGTAAAAATTCCCAAATTGTTATAATTATAACAAATATAGCAAATGGTGTCGTAAAAACAATAATTTTATGCGAGATTCTTACAGATTTATCAACACATTTAAAATTTTAATCGGTATATGCATTAATTATACGCGAAATATACTTAATCTTTTCTCGAATATGTAATGTAAAATTTGGTTTTAAAATGCCCTGTATTCGTTATAGCCTGTGGAAGTGACTTATGATATGTCAGCTCATACGAAAAAGGGACGTATCGACATCGCGATACGTCCCTTTGTGAAGATTATCGGCTCGGTAAGGAGATAAAAGTTTCTAAAAGGTCAAAAAGAAATATTGCAAATTATCTGATCAAACCTTTCCGATAATCGGAAAATTATGAAATTTAAAAACTTGAAACCTTTTTAATGGTAGGTACATTTACTTTGAGAATTTCAAAGTTTTACCACTACTTAGACGAATTACGTAAATACCTTTTCTCAATTGTGAGATGTTGATACCATTATCGTTAAGCACACCTTGGCTGAGAACTTTTCCTAGAACATCAGTTAGAATATATGTGCAATTCTCGCAACTGCCTTCGCAAATGTACACTTTGTCGTTATCGAAACACAAGCCTTGGCTTGCAACAGCGTCAATAGCTTTCACACTAGCCTGGTTTTCCAGTTTCTTTTTACGAATGCCTTCAAAGAATTCAATCATCTCATCGGTGTAATCACCTGCAACTCCGTGACCACCTCCGTGAGGGTAGTAAACACACTCTACACCAGCTTTTTCCAAATTGTCGTAGAACATTTTACCCTCGCATTGCGGAACAATGTTATCGGTTGAACCATGGCAAACCATAGTTGGAGCATCGTATGGGTCAATAAAGGTATTGGCTCCAAGCAACGCGTGTTTATCAGGGCATTGCTGTGCATTACATTTACCTACCATGTCGTCTTCAGGAGCCATTGGAATAGGGCTTCCACAAGATTTGTAACGGCAGTCTACCGGACCAGACCAATCGCAGACAGCGTCAACCCAACTGCTTTCATTGGTATATTTACCAAGGTTTCCTTCAATGTCCATTGTAGCCGAACCTACTGTGTAAGTTTTTACACCACGGGTTACTCCCATCAGTGATGCCAAGTGACCGCCCGACGAGAACCCAGATATGCCAATGAAGGAGGTGTCGATACCTAATTCCTCCGCATTGCCCCTTAAGTAACGAACAACAGCTTTAATATCGTTAATTTGTGCCGGATAAAGGGCGTCGTTATAGGTTCTGTGGTTTGGTGTTACAAATATGTAGCCTGCTTTCAAGGCTGCAACACCTACTGTTCCCAAGTCGGCTTCGCCTTTAGCATCGTTTCTTCCCCATGCACTTCCATAAATATGTATAATGACGTTGTGTTTTTCTTTCCCGTCATCTTTAGGGAAATATACATCGAGTTTGTGACCGATGTGGTTGTCTCCTACATAATCAAGATCTTTTTTTGACTTGTATTCGCCGATGCTGCCACCATTGTTGCTACCCTCGCCACCAAAATTCCAACCGCCGTTGTTACCGCCGCCATTCCAGCCGCCACCGTTCCAACCGCCGCCATTCCATTGGGCAAACGCACCCATACTCATAAAACACAATGAAAGTAAAAATAAACGCTTCATGGTACAAAACATTTTAAGTTAATAACTAGTTTCTTTTGATTCTTTGATGTTCTTAAATTCAAGACACGGCAAATTTATAGCCTCCACTATATATTGCGTTCGCATAAAAACTTCAAAATCAGTCAGATGAAGATGTGCTTCTATTGCAAAAAAATCCTAATACATTGTAAATAACTTATAATCTGCATGTTAAATTTGCTTATTATCGGAAAAATTCGGCACTCATTCCATCTGGTATGCACTCATTCTTACATAAAATTCATATCATTCCACCCCATTTGTTCAACATTAATTCCAACTCATTTCTAAAATTTCCTATTTATGCGTATGTTTTTTCCCTTAATCTAAATTATTGGTGTCCGCTAAACATA
>DGTD01000002.1 GCA_002396385.1 Bacteroidales bacterium UBA4345 | reverse complement strand
ATCTGACGTCACCTTACTGTTGACCGTCCACTGGTAGACCGAGCAGTCGCCGGCCACAACAGAGGCGTCCACTACAAGCGAAGCCCCCTCGCACACCACAGGCGGGAAGTCGGCAAACGCCACCTCGGCCGGAGTCTCCACCTCAAACGACACCTCGTTCGAGGCCGCAGGCGCACAGACCTGCTGGCCCGTGGTTACCGCCATCACCGTAGAGGTCTGGTCGGCAACAATCTGACCTTCCATTTCTGTCAGACCCTCCCACGGCTCGAAAGCGGAGCCACCGGCGGTCTTACGCATCCACTTGACACCAGACGCATTTTCGGCAGTGGCATTCAACGTCAACTGGTCGCCCTTGCACACCAGCGCGCTCGAGACGCCAACCTCAACCGAAGGCATTTTCTCAATCTGGACCGACTTCTCCACCTCGATAGCAGGACATACGGTGCCCTCAACCACCAGCTTGTAGGTAGCGTCGTCCGTCAGCACGTCCTTCACCTGCTTTTCAGCAGACAGCGGCTGTCCGTTTTTCTGCCACTTAAATGTATTATAGTCGGTCAACCTCATAGTGGCGTCGAGTTTCACCTCGTCGCCCTCGCAAACCAGTTGTGGAAGTTCGGCAAATTCAGCAGCGGCCTTCCGCTCCACCTCGACCCTGATGCCGTTTGAGTAGTTTTCAGGACAAAAATCCGTCTCGCGTGAAGTCACAATAAACGAGGTCGTTTCTTCCAGTCCCTCCAGAGCATCCACGTCAAACTCTTCGAAAGGCTCGTTGCCTACCCTCTTCTTCCATACCAGCGGGAAATTCTTCGGGCTGTTCACCTCCAGCTTTGGAGTTTCGCCCTCGCACACCAGTTCTTTTTCGGCCGAGAGGCTTATATCGAACGGCTGTACAACATACACGCTGTCGCGGAAGACAAAATCGGGGCAGTAATCTCCTTTTATTATCAAATCAAAATATGTTTTAGTATTCACCCTGTAAGATATAGGCAGGCCATCTTTAGGATTATTCAATACGCGTTCATCTTCGAATTCCGGTTCTTTTATTATCCATTTATTTTCATCCATACACATAAAACAATCCTTATGTACGGAAAGAACTTCCATTTTCAAGACGACCTCATCGCCAAAGCACACCGTATCGGGCATCGGGAGCACATCGACACGGACGGAGTCTTCAACAGTCAGATAATAAGACCTAGACCTTATGCTCGGACAAACCTTTTGGCCTCTTGAGGCGATAAAGTAACCAGCCGATTTGGTTGCAGTAAGCGGCAAAGTAGTTCCCTTTTCGTTCAATTCGATGTAAGCGTCACTCCCCTTCTCCTTACTTAACCAGACAAAGTCCGGCGTATTAGCAGTATCGGCCGTAAGGGCCAGTTCCGAGTTCACACACACAACACCATAAGGACCTTTAACAAACATTTTCGGGAGTTTCTCCACCTTAACGTTAGCAGTAAACTCCAAAGTCGGGCAACGCTTACCCATTATAACAAAGTTGTAATTAGCATCTTCATTCAAAACATCAGTCACAACACTTGTATCGGTTCCTATGATATCGCCATTCTTCCACCACAACAAAATATTGGCATAAGAATAAACGGCATGGGCATCAATAGTAAGCGTGTCGCCCTCACAGACCAACGGAGGAAGACCCGCCAAATCGGCTGTCGCCTTTTTCTCGACAGCAACCGACACACTGTTCGAAGTAGTGCTTGGACAAACCTGTTCGCCAGCAGACGAAACCACAAATTCAGCAGAATTATCGGCAGTCCTTCTTATGTTCTCAGCCGACTCGCCCAATTCGACAAAGTCAGACTCCCCCTCGGGCTTCATTTTCCAAACTAGGGCCGGAGCGTTAACCGCCTTAACAGAAAGTTCAACCTCAGCACCCTCGCAGACCTCATTGTCGCTGGCACTGAGTTCCAGTTCGGCCATCTTCTCAACATTAGTGCTGACCTCACTTACGACGTCAGGACACAACTTACCGCTCACTGTAAACGTATAGACATCGTTTCCGGCAGGCCTATCGGAAAGGCTCAGTTTGGAATCGGAAAGGAGCTCGCCGTTTTTCCGCCAAGCAAACGTGTTATCGGCAGAAAGTTGGGCGTTAGCCACCAGACTGACAGAAGTTCCCTCACAAACTATGGTAGGAAGCGGTTCAAGTGCTACCACAGGCCTTTTCTCCACCTTTATATTTACAGGTTCGCTATAATACTCGGCACAAGCGAGTCCCGCCTCAACATAAGCCACAAAGTCAACCGATTTTGTTGCGTTAAAGGTGTAAGGATCAGCCATAAAAGGAACGTCGGAATAATCGTCATCGCCCTCAAACTTCTGCTTTATAGACCACATTAGTACATCAGAAGGGCCATAACCCGACACAATTAGAGAGACCTCGTCATTCTCACAAACAGCATTAACATTGCTACTCAGGGAAACCTCAGTCTTCTTTTCCACCATAGTTTTGAAATTCCACTCGGAAGAGCATTCGCCATCTTTTACCAAAAACGTGTAATAAAGAGGAGAAAGATTCGAATCATCGATTGTTGCAGCCACATCTGAAGTGGCCAGTTCATTCTCGGCAATAACCACATCACCTTTCATCCACGTATACGTATAATCCGCAGGGAAATCGGCCTTAGCCTCCAGCTTGATATCTTCTCCCTCGCAAACAACCTGTGGAAGTTCCCCAAACTCGACCGCAGGCATCACTCCCCTAACGATGATATTGATCTTAATTTCAGGAGAGACACAAACGCCATCGGTCACCGTCAGAGTAACACTCTCATTCTTACTTATATCAGGGAAAGTGTATTCCCTATTCGAACTAGGGACACCATTCCATATGAAAGTAGCAGGCAACTCGGTCTTCACATTTGTCCGGAAACCGATGTTGTCGCCAACACAGGCCATAATATCACTAACAGGCTTCAGTTCAATGGCAGGATTTACTGTAAGGCTGAATTTCAAAGAATCAGAAACACACTTGCCGTTACGCGCCAAGAACAAATAAGAAGCGTTCGTTTTCGGATTATCGACCGACAACGTTGTACCGTTCTCGCCACTAATCAGCGTCCAGTCATTCAAAGCCACATTCCAAACATACCACCCCATTTCTTCCACATCCACCGAGTTGGTTTGTTTTACGTTCCATATAACAGGTTCTTCCCGATCAGAACAGATGACTTGTTCGGCTTCATCGGTTTCAAAGACAGGAACCTCACAAGGTATCTCACACTGAATAGACACCGAATTGGTAACATAGAAATCTTTCACGCACTGGTCGTTAGGCTTTCCATTTTTAGCCACTTGTCTGGCCACATCCATACTAGACGCCAGAATAGCCCTGTAGTGAACCCGGCCCTCAAACGACTCATCGTAAATAAAAGATTTATCCGTTTCGGTATAATCGTTCCAAGTTTTGCACGCATCATCCGAATACTGCCACAAGAAAGAGAACTGACTCGAGAAAGCCTCGGTCCACTTGCTATCCAACAAGTCGATAGTATGGTCGGTCTTGGTACAGTCATACGTTGGCAGACTCACCTTTTTATCGTCTTTGTCAATGCCGACAGAAGCAGTCGGAGTCTCCTTCTCCTCTTGCTGCGCGATAATATTAGAGATGGAGAAATACTCACACCCATCGGAAGGGGTACCGTATTTAGCAATATCTTCGGCCTTTTTCTTAGCATCGTCGGCAGCATTAGAGCCCGTAATAATCAAACGGTAAACTTCCTCCTTTCCGCTCTTTCCCCGTTGCCGTTGCAACGAAGTTTTTTCTATACCGCTAGCCTCGGGAATAGACGTCCAAGTATATCCGTCATCAGTAGAATACTGCCAGAGGAAATAGATTTCGTCGTAAATCTTTTTCCACGAAGTCAAAAGGTTACTGTTATTGACCGAATAGGAAGGAATACAGGTAGAGTTATCACTTACCAGATCGGAAGCAATTTCAGGATGCGGAATTTCTTCCTCATCGTAACGTTCAAGCATAATATCGTCGACAGCGAAATCGTTACCACTACCACCGGATTGATTGTTCACAATAACAATTTGCAGTTTATCGTCCTCATTTGCCTCAAATTCAATGGAGGCCTTAGTCCATTCCCTCATTTGATGGTGCGATTCATCCCCTTTTTCATTTCCTGGCCAAATAGCGACATCGTACTCAGGCACCTCGTACGACTCTAAGACGACAGGATTTTGTGGGTCTTTGATGTTGACCGCCTGAATTGTAAGTATCGGGAAACGCAAAGAGGCAGACACATTGGCCAGATACATGGTAAGCCTGTACTTATGTGTTCCGCATAATTTCAGATCGAGATTATTCTCATAGATGGGCAGACCTACAACATTATAACCTACATTTACAACGAGCATAGCCCCATTGGGGTTCCCTGTATGGTCACGTCCTGGCACAAAGTGATAGGCAACATCAGGATTAACACTCTTCTTTTTTATAAAGCACCACGAAGTGCTGTTGGTAATTCCATAGTAACCATCGCCCATACCTATTGTACCGTCAAATTGATGCCCCGGCACACTCATAGAGGGGTCGGCGAAATCGCGCACCACTGAATCTTCGACCACGCCAAAATCTTCCTGCCAGACCACATTATAGCCACCGGCAAAAGCAGAGACAGGTGTAAGAAGGAACAACGCCCCTAAAAGGCAAAAACGCAACACGGAATTTGTAAAATGACGAACATCAAACATTACCTTCATAAGACAATTGGACAAAGAAACCTTGGAACTACAAAAAGTATATCCACAAAGTTATAGAAAATATTTGATTTTCAGCAATAATAAGGAGCAAGTGTGCAAAAAAACAGAAGGGGAAGGACTTAGAATCAGAAAAACAGACTATTCGACATCGGTTTGGTCGATAAGGTTATTAAGCAATGCATAGACGGTAAGGCCGGAAACCGACTTGATACCCGTTTTCCGCGATATATTCTTCCTATGAGTAATGACTGTATTGACAGAAATGTCGTGCAATTCGGCAATTTCCTTGTTAGTAAGGCCCTTTGCCACAGAGACAAGAATCTCTAATTCACGGTCAGAGAGGTTGTAGCTGTCGCCCGAATCAGCGTTTTCCGAGTTCAGTTTGAGAGCCGACCTCAACTTCAGCATTACCGACTGCAAGTCGTCGAAAATATCAATAACGGCATCGAACTGACGCAGCGTCTTCTCGTCATAGTGCGCGGTCACCAATCCGACCAGAGCCGAGCCATCGGGAACAGCGAAAAAAGAGCGTATAGAAGACCGGTTGGAGAAATCGAACAAATCGGGAGAAACTACAATAACATCAGGCTGAATGTGCGACGCCCTGAGTTCATACCCATGCAGGGTGTTGAAAACATAAGCGACCTCAAACTCACCAGACTCTTCCAACAAAGCCTTCACACCCGCCAACAGTAAAGGGGCAGGCTCGACAATTGCTATTTTATACCTGTTAATCATCGCACAAACTACTTTTTCTCCAACTCCAACACCAGAGGGACCAAAATACGGTCTTCAATAAGAGAATGCCTGTTCAAGTCTTCCTCAAAAAGGAAAAGTTCACGCAAGACCTCTCTCTGTTCGCTAAAGTCAGCCTCGGGAACATATTTGATAAGTATATTCTTCAGGTCATCGAGTTTTTCCTCGATATCGGTATGATTCTTCTCGTAGATACCAATATTGTATTCGCTCTGAGGCCCTTGTTCGACCAGTTTTTCGACATAAGGGAAAACAATTTTTTCCTCATACGAGAAATGTTTGACCACCTCGTTGACATATCCGTCAAAAAACTTGAGGAGCATTGTCCCATTCTTACCACAGCCAGCCGCCACCTTCAAAATTTTCGCCCTTAAATTGGCAATACGCAACTTGAGGTAGTCGGAATGGGAGTTCCTCAGATAGGCGATAAGGTCGTGCATCTTAATACGGCTCAGTTCCTCAATTTCCGGCAAATAGTCTGGATTGGTATAGACATTGCAAACCTGCAGGAAAAGCGGCAGAGAAATGTCGAGCTCGGAGCAGATATCAGAGACAGATTTCTCACCAAAGCCCAATTTGATGCCAAAACGGGGGAATACATATAACAACTTGGAACTGGCCAACATCATATCGGCCAACTTCATTTTTTCAGAAAAGAGCATAAAATTGTTCATTTTTCAATAGAATCTAAATTTCGTTCTTTTTTGTGAGAAAACACCTATTCCCGTCGCAGAAAATGCACATAGGCAAAAATAAAGAGCGAAACAAGAACAGGCAATCCTCAAAAATGGTGATAAATAGCAAGGCAGTCACCATAAATAATGACAACAAGAATAGCCAAGACTCACGCCCTGGCTATTTCAATCAGGATAACAATATCAGGCGCAACGGATTGAACGTCGCGCAGATACGTTCTCAAAAAGCAAAAAATGAAGTTTTTTGTTTAATCTATATAACCTAAACCCTATTGTTCTTAAAGGGAATTTGAAAAACACATTCAAGAAGCCTTACGCTTTCTGTCGCAAAAACGCTCACACTGCATGCAGATATTGTAACCGAGCATCGTACCCAACATAAAGTCCTCTTCAGGCGAGAGCAGGTTCAACGGTTTAACCGTCATAAACTTGATGGCCTCGATGCACTCTTTACGTCCGAAATAGAGGTTGAATTTCGACTCGTCGACATTTTGGACGGCATAGTCGATTTTCTGATTCGAGAGTCTGTTCAACGCATAGTCCTTATACTTGACAGGCATTGTGTAAAGAATAAGGTTACGGACACCTTTCTGGTATTCGTAGATGTGGTTAAGGAGTACCCTCAGTTCACTCGGGAAATTTTCTGCAGTTGGCATAATCGAAAAGATTTTACAGTGTGGAAAACAAAAATCAGGCAAGCGACTTAACCCAAGCGTCGATACGCGAGTCGGTCAATTCAGCCTGGTTCACTTCGTCGAGAGCAAGTCCGACAAAAGCGCCGTCGCGAACAGCAGCCGAGTCGCTGAAATCGTATCCATCGGTAGAAACGCCTCCACCAACCATAGTTGCGCCCGCCTCAACAGCGGCATCGTAGATGAGACCAATAGCATTGCAATAGGTATCGGCATAAGAGGCAGAGTCGCCACAGCCAAAAACTGCCACCTTCTTGCCAGCCAGATTTGCACCCGACAGTTTGGAAATAGCCCCTTCCCAGTCGTCCTGCAAATCGCCATAGCCCCATGTAGAAGAGCCGAGAAGGATGAGGTCGTATGCCTGAAGGGTCGCATCAGATAGTTCAGAAACATTATGAAGGTCAGCACCTAACTTGGCAGCCAGACTTTTAGCGATGCGTTCGCAGTCGCCAGTAGTAGAACCGTAAAAAATTCCCGTTTTCATCTTTAATAATCCAGTTTATAAGTTTTAGTTTTTACACTTGCAAAGATAGAGGGGACGTAGGCGGCTGTCAATCACCAATAATGAGTATTTTTAGACACAAGAATAACCATAAATGATTAGCCCCCTAACCAAGAAAGATCAGTACTTTCCAAAGGGATATACAGGTCTCTGAACGTCCTAACCAACAGAGGGAAACGAATAAATGAAAATACCTGGGGAATGCCCGTTGCAGAGTCGTCAAGGAATAGGCGCAACGCATCTATGCTAAAAAAGCAATAAAAATAAAGAAGTTTTATATCTTTGTAGGGTTAACCGTTTTAACAACTTTAATGAGAACAATTATGTTTTACAATTTTCTAAGTTCTTTTCTGTCTGGTAATAAGGAGGTCTTGAGGCGTGTGTACAAAAAAGCATTTGCTGGAATTGTACTATTCCTCTTTAGTTTCGACGCTTTTGGCCACCATACGTACGGTTCTCCGTTTGTACACTTTGCTACTGGCGGTGTGCGGTCTGCAGCAAACTATCTGAATGCACCTGCTTATGGCATGACTATAAATGGAACGTTCGTACACGTTCCCCTTCTCTGGGCAGATCCCGAATTATTTTCAATGATGATGCAAGGCGGTTTAGAACTGGATTATATGGCGTCGCATGCAGAAAGAAGTCTGGGCTATCAGGATGTTGATTGTGTCGACCGCTTTCTGTCTGTCGCTATGCCGTTGAATATAGGCTTTTGTATTGGTGATGTTGGTTCCTCAATTGACCCCTATGTGGGGATTGATGCACGATTGAACATGATCGCAAAGTCGCGTATCGATGACTATGGGTGCGTTGACTATTTCGAAGATTTGAACGCAAAACGTTTCCAACTGGGGCTGAATGTCGGTGTCGATTTAAATTTAGAATTCCTTTATATGGGTTACCGGTTTACAAAGGACATGACTGACTTTATCCCTGGGATGTATAGCCGAAACTCTTGTCACAGAATTGTTTTGGGCCTCAACATCTTATGGTGGTGGTAATAGAGAGGACACGCTTCTGCAGGTCCTCTGTGTAGCGTCTTCCAGACGCCTGTAGTGTGTTTGTGCATCCGGGCGTGCCTACGTCTTCCTGACTTCGGCACACCCGGTTATGAAGATACCGTCTTCCAGACGGGATAGATACGTTATAATCTTCTCCTAATTACCTCTCTTCCAGGTCTTGAATCTCACGTTTTTTTTATAATATTGCACTTGTTTCATGTCCCCCACCTTCGGGAGAAGGGATTCGAGATGACAAAGTACGATATTCAAATGCCAACATAACCTCGTTATATGTGTGGACAATCAATGTTTATGCCATGAAAAACAAAGTAAAAAAGACACTTCCTATTTCAAGAATCACAAGTGTAGTACACCATTTCATATGTCTGTTCCTTCTCACACTCGGTGTCACCTCCGTACAAGCACAGATCGAGCTCAAATTCGACCTGAACAGTCGTGGTGACCTTGTTACGGAAGACCACTACGGTATATTCTACGAAGAGATCAACCATGCGGGAGACGGTGGGCTCTATGCCGAACTGGTCCGCAACCGCTCTTTCGAAGAAGAGATGGACAGTCCTATCTGCTGGAGTTCGGTAGGAAATGCGGAAATGAGCCTGACGACAGACAAACTGCTCAACGCCGTCCAGTTACGCGCACTGAAAGTCAACATAAAATCAGACAATGCCGGTGTGCGCAACGAAGGTTACTGGGGCATCAACATCGTCAACGGCCGTGAATATACGCTCACATTCTGGCTCCGTGCCGAAGACAACTACAACGGAAATATCGTTGCGGAACTGCAGAACGCCAATGGGCAGAATCTAGGAAGTGCGACCATCAGTGTCAAGGCCACACAGGAATGGCAGAAATACACCGCCCAAATCAGCGCCACAGGCACCGATGCCCATGGTTACCTGGCACTGAAGGGCGACAAGAAGGGAGTTATCTGCCTGGACGTCGTCAGTTTGTTTCCGCCAACGTTCAAGGGACGTAAAAACGGTTGTCGCCCCGACCTAGCCCAGATGCTGGCCGATATGCACCCACGTTTCATGCGTTTTCCGGGAGGTTGCTACATTGAGGGTTCGTGGGGCGACGGACAAACCAACCGCTTTGAGTGGAAGAAGACCATAGGACCAATAGAAGAACGTCCGGGCCACATAAACCGCAACTGGGACTATAAGGTCACCGACGGACAGGGCTACCACGAATACCTCGAACTGGCCGAAGACCTCGGAGCCAATGCCATGTTTGTGGTGAACATGGGCATCGGACACGATTGGAGGGTGGATGAAAACGACATAGATCCGTTTATTCAGGAGGCGCTTGATGCCATTGAATACGCCAACGGCAGCACAGAGACCTATTATGGACGCCTGCGCGCACAGAACGGTCACCCAGAGCCATTCAACCTGAAATACTTGGAAATCGGGAACGAACAGGAGTTCATGCTCAACCGGAGCGACTACATGAAACGCTATATGCAGTTCTACCACGCCATCAAGACCCGTTGGCCCGAACTGCACCTTATAGCCGACAGCTACTTGTTCGACGACATAACGGAACCCGTGGAACTGAAAGACGAGCACTATTACGAATCGCCCGACTTCTTCATCAGCCAATACGGCCGTTACGACAACCAATCAAAATCGACCACACACATCTATGTGGGCGAATATGCCGTAACAAAGGACTATGGAACTCTTGGGAACATGAATGCCGCCATTGGCGAAGCCGTATTTATGCAGGGTTGCGAGAACAACAGCGAAGCGGTCAGAATGATGAGCTATGCACCGATTTTCACTCATGAAGACAACTTCAACTGGCGTCCCGACATGATACGCTTCAACAGTTCGATGAGCTACGGGACGCCTTCGTACTACGTCCAAAAAATGTTCTCCAACAACATAGGTAAACAGAATATCCGCTGGAGCGAGAAGAACAATGGCACCAGCCTCAACTCGAACAAAGGCTCCATCGGGTTTGCCACATGGTCTACAGCCGCCACCTTCACAGGCCTGCAGGCCAAGATAGCGGATGGCACCGTCCTCACGGGCAATAACACGTCCTCTTCCGATTGGGCAACACTACGTGGTTCATGGAACATCAACACCTCTAATGGCACTTTCAGGCAGACCAATGCCTCACAGACCGATGTCCGCTGCTGGCTGAAAAACGTCTATGACCTGACGGACCTTGACATGACGGTTCACGCCACGAAACAAAGCGGTTCGGAAGGCTTCCTCATCATCTTCAATTACATTGACGAGAACAACTATGCCTGGCTCAACCTCGGAGGCTGGAACAATTCGAAACATGCCGTAGAGCAATGTCAGAACGGCTTTAAGAGCGTACTTGGAGAAAAAGCCGGAACGCTGACCACAGGGAAGGATTACACCATCCGAATCAAGAAGGAGGGGCAACATGTGCGCTGCTATCTCGACGGCGAAGTCATCATCGAAGCCAACCTCCGCGCATACGGGAACCGTACGATTTATACCGCGGCCAGCATTGATGATGAGACCGGGACGATGTACATTAAGGTCGTTAATCCTTCCGGAACCCAGAGGAACGTGACGCTCACCCTTACGGGAGGCCACGCCGAGACAGCAGAAGCAGAGATACTCGCTGCCACAAAAGGCACCGACGAGAATACCACATCGAATCCCCAACGCATAGTACCCCACACACAGCAACTGACCATTGAGGACAACAATACCATAGCCTATACATGTCCCGCCTATTCCGTAGGAGTGATCCGTCTGCATGTCAGTGGCACCACACTGTCAAAACCAGAACCTCTGCCGGAGCCTATTCTGAGTTTTACCTTCGAAAAGGGGAAAGCCATAGACGACAGCGGCACCTACACCTGCGAACTCGTTGGGAAAGCGTCAATCGTCACTCTCGAAGATGGGAACCACGCGCTCGCCACAGGGGGGAAAGGCGAAGGCAGCTATATGGACATACCAGTGGCAGCCGCCAAACAGACACTTGCCTCTGTAAAAGACTACACCATAAGTATCAACATGCTGCAACGTAGCGTAAACAATACGGCCAAATTCTGTTGGGCTTACTCAATGGAACAGGGCACCGACCAGTACATAGGCCTTGTCAACACGGGCGGCAACAGCGATTGGTATTACGAAATAAAGAGCGGAAGCACCCTAGGAGCACACTCTTATGCTGGCGTCAGCATTGGCGACTGGCATAACATCACCTACACGCAAGAGGGCAACGTGGGCCGTATCTATGTTGACGGACACCTCAAAAACGAAATAAACGTGACGCTTAAACCATCGTCGTTCATCAGCGACATCACACGTTTCACCATCGGTCACTCGCCATTCACCTCTGACGCCATTATGGAGAACGCACTGTTCGACGACTTCCTTATCTTCGACACCGCACTATCACCCGAACAGGTGATGGAGATTGGACGACGCGCAACGGCAATGCAGTACACCGACTATATGTGTCCTGAAGCCGAGCGCCAAGACTTCAAGAACCTAGTGAAGGAAGTGAAAAACTATGTTGACGACACCGATGATGACAACCTCAAGCAGGCATACACCACGGCAGACCACGTCCTTAACGCTTCAAATTCCACTCCTTCCGCAATCAGTCGCGCATACGTAGATTTGAAAGAAGCAGTAGCCAATTACCAGCAAAGCCAGTTGGCGCTCGCTCGAAGCGGTCAGCCAGCCAACCTGACCTTCCTCATCACCAATAGTTCATTCACACGCTACAACATAGGATGGCAGGGGGCAGATCTCAGTCCCGCCTACAACGGCTATGCCAACGAGACCGCGGAACAGTTTTCTCGTCCGTTCGACATCTGGCAGGAAATCGAAGGACTACCCGCAGGCTCCTATGTCCTCAAATGCAAAGCCTTCTATCGGGCAGGCTCAATCAACGCAGGATACGAAGCATGGAAGAACAACGCCAGTTCGACACTCAACGCACAACTCTATGCGAACGGTGCCACCACTCCACTACCCAACTTGTTCAGTTCTTCCGCCTACACTTACAACCCTTACACCTATCCAGACAACCTCAAGCAAGCCTCGTCTGCGCTCAACAACGCAAGTGCTTATGCTCCCGTTTCTGTGAACTTTGACCTCAACGAAGGGCAGAGTTTACGAATGGGGATACTCAAACAAGCGATTGTATCGGCCGACTGGGTAGCATACGACCACTTCCAACTCTACTATGTTGGAGGCACGACAGGCGTGGCAACTATCAGTTCCGACCCATCCAGCGGCTACACCTATGATCTCCATGGCCGTCTCGTCCGCAAAAGTCTAATAGATATGCCTAAGGGTGTTTATATCTTCAAGGGGAAGAAGATTTTGGTGAAGTAAAATAACTGCTTTTTCAAGAGATTTGGCTCCCTTGTGCATTTAGGATGCCCAATCAAAAAGCGAACTGATCTTTTTCCCCAGCCAATGAGAGAACAAGAGATTCACCAGCAGGAAGCATATACCCGCCAATCCGGCCGCGACAAGAGCGATGGCATCAGAAGATTTATAGAATGCAAAAATAGAGAGGGAAAAGCAAGAAAATATAGGGAAAAATATGCAGGCCGTAACCAATCCGGGAACATAACCTCGGAAAAGGATGCCTTGTATGATATGAACCAACAGATGCAAAGCGTAAGCGAAAAAGATGCCAAAGAACAGGAGAGACCACCCCTTGGATAAAGAAAAGAAGATTACCAGTGCGAGCACTATAGTCTCCTCAATCACGGCAAAAAAGAACGCTTTGGAGTCCAATGTGAGCAGATGTTCAAACAACCTTTTTAGCTTAGGGAAACGTAGCTTTAGGGTCGCTGCGTTTCTCATCATCCATTTATGTTGGACGATGATCTCTTCCAGTTCGTGAGCGATAAAGCCCAAGCCTAATAAGAACAAGACAATAAAAACTACTGCTGCTATTCCATCCATTATTTTATCTTGCGTATGAGTTAAAAAAGATTCAACAAGTTCTATTCTGCATGGTAAAATTTGTAAACGTTTCTGTTTTGAACCCGAAGGGCATTTTCACATTTATCAAACCCCACGTCCAAATTATAACATGTTCAATCTTAAATAAAAGCCTTAGCCCAATCGTAGGAGAGGGAATAGATTTCAAAACACCAATCGTGTTTCTCGTCAAGCGTTTTGCACAATATGTTTAGCTTGAACATATCCCTTTTCAGCTCGACATAATTTCTAAAAATCTCGAAAGCCTCGTTTTTCGTAAACATTTTTTTGGGGACGAACTGATAGAACTGGTTGGCTAATTCGTCATTCTTCCATTCTCCCTTACCCAAAGCAGGAGCGGCTTTTTTCAACGCTGCAGAAAACGATTGCGCCGCCTTGTCGGTCACTTCGGTGTTATACCTGTTCAGGAACAGGACGAAGGAGAGGAAAAGTGATTCGAAATTGAAGAAATTTTCCAACAGTTCCTGGTCCTCCAGCGCATCGGTGTAGTCGAAGTCAAACACCTTATGGAAATAGATGACGCCATCCTTAATGTTGTCGAGTTTGAACTTCAAAGAGAAAGAAACCTGATTGTCGAAAGCCTCAAAATCGTCCACACAAGTAGAAAGGTCAATGCCAGCCGCCCTCGCATAGGAGACAAGATCATCATACGAAAAAAGACCGGGCAGCTGCTTGCACAACTTCTTGAAACGTTTCAGTACGCCAGCCCCCTCCTTTGACTTTACTTCGAAAGAGAAGGAAAGATGACAAACTTGCACTTTGTCGTCATACACCTTGTCCCTCCATTCGATAAACTTTTCCGCCTTCTTTGTTTTAACCTTCTCAAGAAGGGCAGAAAAATCATCGTCCAGCGTCTCGAAGTCGTAATCGAAAAACTGAACATAAGGCTTTCCCGACACAAATTTGCCTGTGAAGTCGCATAAACGACGAAGGAGATAATAGTTTTGCTTGTGTTCTCCTTTTCGGGCAACTCCATCCTTCACATCAGAATCAAAATTTTCATAATTAATGGGGTAAACTCCAATAATCTGGGTGAAGGTATCGTCTATGACTATCCAGTCTCCTTTTTTGTAACACATGGGCAACGGTATTTGCAATAGTACAAATATAAGGTGACCTCTTTAATACATTTTGTTAAATCGTTTGACTGTAGAGGTCACATTTTTACAGCCTTTTTGATTATAATATCGCAAATATAGAATAATGATCGATATTGAAGAAATCTATAAGTATAACATTCAACCCCAAAAAGGAAGGTGTAATTAGCCTAATTATGAAAATTCAAACCATAATCATTGTTTTAGAATTCTGCAATTTCCTATATATTAAACCTTTTGTATAAACTTGAGAGAAAAGAGAATAAAAAGCGATAATAAATGAAAGATCTATGTATGCCTTAAATGTGTTAAGATCTTATTCTTTGAAGTGTTTCGAATAATGGTTAACTTTGTGAAAACGAATTGACTTATGGGAAAGTATCTAGATCCGAAATACGACCTGACTTTTAAGGCGGTGTTCGCTGAACATCCCGACCTTATTATCAGTTTCCTGAACGCGCTGCTGCCGTTCAGGGGTAGGGCGAAAGTGTCCGAAGTCGAATATCTGCCACCGGAGTTGGTTCCCGACAGCCCGTTGAAAAAGTACTCCATAGTCGACGTGCGGTGCAGGGACGACCAGGGCCGCCAGTTTATTGTGGAGATGCAGATGTACTGGACCGACG
>DGTD01000115.1 GCA_002396385.1 Bacteroidales bacterium UBA4345 | reverse complement strand
CCTTCGTTACAACCCCAATAAACGAGGTAACCTTCTTTAGTAACCGCGGCACCATGACCACGTCCGCCAATCACCTCTTTTACATCGGTAAGGTACTCCTCACCCGAAATCGTCTTATACTCACCCGAGCTAACCCTTAACGCACCATAGTGGGTCAAACCCTGTTTTTCCTGACCGGTTGAGCCACCCCAGCCTCCATTACCCCACGACCACACATAGCCGTCGCCGGTAACAGCGAAACCACAGACGTCACCAGCAGCAGACATACGGATGTCGGTCAAAGGTGTTCCATCTTCTTCTTTCACAACAGGTGTTGCATAGGTTGTAGTTGTTACTTTTCCACTACCATTCCAAGGGCCGATACCATAGAGGTTACCATCGGCCGTACGGATCAGCAAGTTATCGTCACCACCAGAAATATGGGTCACATTTGTTATGTCCTTTCCATCTTTTGTCTTAATATAGGAAGGGACCATAGCTTCCGCTCCTTTTTTTGCATTCCATTCACCACTACCCCAACCGACAACGCGGCCATCGTTCATAATGGCGAATCCGGAGTTTGTAGACGCAGCAATATAGGTTACACCACCCAGATAGTCGCCACCAGGCTGACCATCGATAGTATAACCAGGTGTTTCACCTTTCAACACAGGGGTAGGAAATTCAACGATATTACCCGCACCGGAACCCTGTCCACAGCCCGACTGTTTATTGTCTCCCCAGGCATAAACCACCTTATGGCAAGACAACGCCAAGTTGAACGCACCAGAACCAGAGGTGACCATACTAAACGTAAGGTTACCCGACTTTACACGGCTGGGCTTAGTTACAAATTCAGCGGAAGCATTTGCACCTTCTGCGCCCGCTGGATCAATACCCAAAAGAGGACCTCCAATGGTCTTGTCCGTATTGTTACCCCAAGTATAGAGGTAACCCTGCGCACAAATAATGAGGCCGTGATCATTACCTCCCGAAATAGTCATACTCTGGGAGAATGCATTCCCTGCCAGCAATGTCAGCAGCGAACATGCAGATATTAAGCGTTTTATCATAATACTAAATTTTATTCTGCCCTATTATAGAATATATCAAGTATGCAAATATAAAAAACGATATGCAAATGTTAAAACAAACATAAGAAAAAAAACTGCCAAATTCAGATAGGCACATCAAAATGTATGTTGATACAATTACCACACAAACAAATCTTTCCTAGTTTTCCTCCTTTCTAGAAAACGAAAAAAGCACTCCTTTTCCGGTGTGCTTTCCATATTCAGACGAACCGCAGACTCGTCATCAAAGTTCCAACTCGTCATTCTCATCTTTCTTATACAAATTGGAAAGGACTGCCAAGAACCTACTAATTTGGGAAACCGCGGCCTGCGTCCCTTCCGATATCTCCCGTTTCTGCAAACGCAGCAACAAAATCTCGTACATCATGTTCAATGCCAGTTCCACATCGTTAACCGCAGCCGTAGCACCCGATTTTTGTCTGAACTCCACCAAACACGGCAGTAAATTAAAGAACATCACGTTATAATCGACATGTTTGGGCGACTTCAGCAAGGCCAGATGCAGTTCGTCCATATCGTTCACGACGTTCTTTACAATTTGGAGGTGTCCTTTTTCGGCCACCTGTTCTTCCTGCATCATGCTTATTAAATCTCCATACCACTTGCGCATCTGTTGCTTCACCTCGGCAGGCTGTTCAAAGCGGTCTATTATAGCGTTTTGAATCCGCTCTATATCAAAATGGCTGGCACGGATCAAATCCTCCACCTGCCACATATACAGCACATACTCTGCTATATTCTCCTTCTTTTTTTGATGTGCGATTATCATCTTATTCTCCTAAAAACCGTGCAATTCTCCTTGATCGTCCAGCCAAAACGTGCTGGTTGGGCTACTGTACACATAGTCACCCACCTGTTCGTTCCATGAGCGTCGGAAGACGGGGTTACGCAAATAGCGGCCATCCTTCCCTATCACGCCCCAAAGCTCGTTTCCTGTAAGTAGGCCGGAAGAGGCGTTATCGGTTGTCACCGCCGAACCATCTGAAGCTGGTGCCACGGCTGCGACTGGGCCTTTGAAGCAGGTTGCAGCGACGAAATAGGGAGGAATCACAACAATGCCCTTTTCGTTGGCAAATCCTATTTTCCCGTAAGCGTCGACAATCCTTATCATACCATTCTGGAACTGATCGGGACGAGTTGAGCCCATCTGTACATAAACGGCTGCCACTTCCACACCATCCGGGTCGACCAGCACCCATCCACGCTCTTCTGTCTCCACTACCTTGGCGACGGCCGTTCTAGCAGTTGCGTCCTCTGTTCCAGACACACTTCCGCCTATTGTCTGCCGGGATGTTCCGCAACCGGTTAAAGCAACTACCAATATTAGGTATAGAAAGCACTTACCATACATAATTCATCTGTTAATAAGCGTTTTCCTCTCCCTTAATCATATTCCAGACGGTCAGGAATATAATATGCAGGTCTAAGGCAAAAGACCAATTCTCAATATACCACACATCGCGCTTCACACGGCCTTCCATCTGTTCCAAAGTCTGTGTCTCGCCACGGAAACCGGTCACCTGCGCCCATCCGGTAATGCCAGGTTTGGCCCAATGGCGCAACATATACTTGTCGATGAGTTCGGAATACATTTCAGTGTGCTTCAACATGTGCGGACGAGGTCCCACAATACTCATATCCCCCACAAAGACATTGATAAACTGCGGCATCTCGTCAAGGTTGGTTTTACGCATAAAAGCGCCAATTTTCGACACTCTGGAATCGTTTTTAGTAGCCTGCACCGTATCTGCCTCTTTATTTACGTGCATAGAACGGAACTTGATGCAATAAAAATCACGTCCGTTTTCACCGGTCCTCTTCTGTTTGAAAAAGATCGGTCCAGGCGAGGTCAGTTTGATAATCGTACCCAGCACGATGTACAGAATAGGGAATATAGTCACGAGGAAAACACCAGAAAACACCACATCGAAAAGGCGTTTGGCAACCCGGTTGCCAAATTTATGCAGAGGTTCCAACCGGAGCGAAACCAAAGGAATTTCTTCCAAGAAGGATAGTTCCACCTTCTTTTCAATAAATCTCCTGAAATCTGGAACGATTAAACAACGTATGAAATTTTGCTCGGCATAACGTATAATACCAATTGCCTTGCGATCGTCTCCGGCAGGCAGAGCACAATATACAATATGTACGTCGTTGTCTGTAATATATTTGTTCACATCTGCCAGTTTGCCCTTCACCAATTCGGCCGGCACTTTGTAGTTTTCAGGGTCTCGGTCATCGAAAAAGCCCATAAACTTATAGCCATACGAAATATTGGTTACCAGCTGGTTATACACTTGGTTCGCCATACTTCCAGCACCCAGCACCACCACTCTTTTCGTGTTGCCGCCATGACTGCGGTACGACTTCAGCACCAATCGTAGGAACACCCTCCAAATAGAGAAGGCGGCAAACAGCCATAAAGAGTATATAAGCAGGAAAGTGAGCGATATGTCGATTTTTAACAGATACAACGCTGTCAGCATAATAATCAGCTGCAAAACGCTGATTTTTTGCGTATTTTTTAATATGCTTTCAATAAAAACCGATCGTTTGTCCAACACAATGCCCACCCACGAAAGGGCTAGCAAGTACGCCAAATTGGCTATAATAAAGACTGTACGCACACGGTCTTCATACAATTCCGTTCCCGCCAACGCATGCATCGCATTCGGGAACAAAATCATCAAGAGGTGCAGGAACACGCTCACCAGGCACAATTCGCCCACCATTACGCCTCCCTTTATATAAAGACTGTCATATTCGTGAAAATCCCTCATCGTAATCACATTTTTCTCTTGAAAAAGCAGAAAAGTCAAACGCTTTCCCCTATTACAAGAACAACGCTGCTGGCCAACATCGCCAACAACACGCATAAACCCTTTTAATCATTTATGCGTAAGCACAAAAATAAATAAAAACGTCGTTCTTTACGAACCACACCTCTAAGATTTTACAAATGTCCTCATTTTTTTTCGTCTGTGTACTCCACAAACGTCCTCACCTCTTCCGCAACCCAGCGCAAATGCATGTCTTCTTTCTCAGAAAATTGGTCGACAAGCCGCATCACCTTCTCCGTTTGACTGGCGAAAAGGCCCAACTGTTTCAAGAAATTCGACACAGCCCGCGCCACAGAGGCCTTATTTTCTGCCAAATCGTGTTCCACACGTTCTAGCAGTTCCGCAGCACGAGGGGGCAGTCCGCTCGCTTTTTCCAGAAGGCGTGCAGCCAGCAAATAAGCCGTTTCTTTTGCATACCCCGCATTGTTCTGCAAACAGTCTTCCACCAAGTCCCAGCCGAACGGCAAGGATGCCAACAGGCCACGGCTGGCGAACTCTACAAGTTCCATCTCTGTCATTTCCTTTATAAGGGCACTGGCTTCCTGCCTGTCGATTTCGTTTACCGGGAAAAGCAACAAGGCCAGCAACATGGTTTCGCGGTAGCCAATCTTCCACAAACAACCCGCCAACTTCTTACTTGGCTTGTATTGTGCAGCCAGTTCACGCAACACCACATACGATACGCCATAATTCTTTTTGTACGTCATCTGCCCCATCTGCCGGGTAGCCATTCCATTCTGTTCGCCCTGTATGGCCAATTTTATTTGGTCTAACTCTGCTTTCAGTTCCGCATCAAAAGGGAAAAAGACACGCTCCATAAATAATAAAGAATCAGTTTTTCTACAAAATTACGCCTTTATGGCCACAGATGCAATAAGGACAGGCATCTGCTTTTGCCAGACGCCGCCGAAACACAGATTCAGCCACACCTCCGCTTGGAATGGGAAGAAAAAAATTATAGGCCGATATTTGCAGAGTTCGCAAAAAGTATATAACTTTGCAACGCAAAACAGAAATGGTGGGTTTAGCTCAGTTGGTTAGAGCGTCGGATTGTGGTCCCGAAGGTCGTGGGTTCGATCCCCATACCCCACCCTTTTAAAGGTTTCCGGGCGTCATTTGAAAAAATGACGCTTTTTTTATGCCCTTTTGTGGAATTTGGTCTGACATTTGCAACAATATTATATAAGAGGATGTAAACAAAACCTCGACTATTATTGCTATTTTTGTATAACAACTTAAACAGGTTATTAGAAAATGACAAAAGTTCTCATTATCGGGGCTGGCGGTGTAGCCACCGTAGCTGCCCACAAAGTGGCACAGAACCACGACGTGTTTACTGACATTGTGATTGCGAGCCGTACGAAAAGCAAGTGCGACAAGCTGGCGGCCGACATCCTGAAACGCGAGAATGTTAAAGTTGAAACAGACCAGGTTGACGCCGACAGCGTTCCTGAGTTGGTTGCACTCTTCAAAAAGCACAAGCCAGAACTGGTCATGAATCTGGCCCTCCCCTACCAAGACCTCACCATTATGGACGCATGTCTTGAATGCGGTGTCAACTACCTCGACACGGCCAACTACGAGCCCAAAGACGAGGCGCATTTTGAATACAGCTGGCAATGGGCCTATAAGGAGAAATTTGAAAAAGCCGGTCTGACCGCTATTCTGGGCTGCGGATTCGACCCCGGTGTCAGTGGTGTGTATACCGCCTATGCGGCCAAACACCATTTCGACGAAATTGAGTACCTCGACATTGTCGACTGCAACGCCGGCAACCACCACAAGGCTTTCGCTACAAACTTCAACCCTGAAATCAACATCAGAGAAATCACCCAGAAAGGGCGTTACTGGCAAGACGGGAAATGGGTTCAGACTGGTGCGTTGGAAATCCATAAGCCGCTCACCTATCCGAACATCGGACCTCGCGAAAGCTACCTGATGTACCACGAGGAATTGGAGAGTCTGGTTAAAAACTTCCCTACCATAAAGCGCGCGCGCTTCTGGATGACATTCGGCCAAGAATACCTCACCCACTTGAGAGTAATTCAAGATATCGGTATGGCACGTATTGACGAAGTTGACTACAATGGCGTCAAAATTGTTCCGCTCCAGTTCTTGAAGGCCGTCCTTCCTAACCCACAAGACCTGGGAGAAAACTACGAAGGCGAGACCAGCATCGGCTGCCGAATCAGAGGCAAAAAAGACGGAAAGGAACTCACCTACTACGTCTACAACAACTGCAGCCACCAAGAAGCCTACAAGGAAACCGGCATGCAGGGCGTTAGCTACACCACGGGTGTTCCCGCTATGATTGGCGCTCTTATGTTCGCTAAAGGCTTGTGGAAGAAACCGGGTGTTTGGAACGTGGAAGAATTTGATCCAGACCCATTCATGGTCGAGTTGAACAAGCAGGGACTTCCTTGGCATGAAGTGATGAACGGCGATTTGGAATTATAAGTAGACCACTTAATAACGGAACGAGGTGCGGCTAAAAAAGTCGCACCTCGTTTTTTTTCTAACCGAACACATGAAAAACTATGGTAAGCATTTCGTTGAGCGTTGGTTTGAATTTAAGTGATTTCAAAAAACATATATAGCTTCTTTTTTATAAAGCCTCAACCACTGAAATTGATATATGTTTTCGTTCGCCTTTCTCTATCGCACAATTTTCTTTATCACTATCGAACCATTGGTCAGGTATATTTTAGCCAACAGAATGCGTTGTTTAACGTCATTCAGACTTATTTTGCCAGTAATGTTACTTTTTATCAGTTCTCCTTTGGCCGACATCAGTTCTACTTTGTTATAGTTGGCGTCAACCACAAGTTCATCTGTTTTTTTGTCATAGTAGATGACATTGCAGTCTTGTTTTATGACACTGGCACCAGACAGCTGTTTGTAGAGGAATTCGTCTAACACCTCTATACCACCATTCCCATTTTGTAGGTATACGAGTTTAAGGTCGTTTTGGTTGGTAGACATTGCGTAGACCGGGTAGTCGAATGCGCTATCGTATAGCTTTCCGTTCAACTCATAACCCACAACACCGAATCCGTCTTCAAACACAGCATCTCCAAAGGGCGACCACTCGTTGTTGGGCGTCATATACGAAACGGTGTATCTTTTTGTGCCGTTTTCCCGAAGCTCCTCTTTTTTTATGACAGCTTTGTAGTTTTTTCCCTCCACCCATTGCAGATTGAGCGTATCACCAGCATTTTTGTTGTATACGAAGAGCAGCACAAAATTATCTTTTTGCTTGTAATACACGCTGTCGCCAACATTATAGGCGTACACGTCGGTTCTCACGGTGTCGGCTTTCACTTTCTCGTTGTCGGCAGGGTCTACGCAGTAGGTGATAGCCGTATGCTCAATCCGCTTCGCCTTTATTCCCTCTATCTCAACCACCTCTTTCGATTCGAAAATATCTTGGTTAAGGAATTTATAGAAATTAGAAACTCTCACCCATTTAGATCCAATGGGGGCGAATTCTGTTGCAGTAGCGGATATGCCGCTCATAAGAAGGGAAATTAAAATAGTAATTCTTTTTATCATATGCGTTAGT
>DGTD01000045.1 GCA_002396385.1 Bacteroidales bacterium UBA4345 | reverse complement strand
GCTATTGCAATGAGGGCTTCAAGGCTGGGCTGGGTGGTATTGGTGACCCACTTGGAAACTGTAGCAGGATCCTTGCCGAGTTTGTCAGACAACCACTTATTGTTCAGGTCGCGTTCTGCGAGAACGACTCTTATACGATTTAACTTTGCCATGATAGATTTCTGTTGTTTGACGGCAAACTTAAAAAAAATAATCGAGACAAATGCTGATATGTTCAAAAAACTCTATAATTAAGCCATAATTTGATTAAAAGACCAATCTTTTGATGAATACATGACAATATTCATGCTTATTATTATATATAATGTGTATTTGAAATATCTTTTGAAATGACTGACAACCATATGGTTTTCTTCGCGGAAATCGCATTCATATATGGAGGCAATGATCGTTCGGAGAAAGATGTGTTTGGTCCGGAGAAAAGTTCGAAGACAATCGCAAAAAGTTCGGAGACATCCATACAATAGAGAACAAGCGAAAAACATATAATTTTACGATTTAAGTGTGATTTTTGCGAGAAAACTACAAAAATCGCACTTAAAAATGGGGTGAATATCGATTTGGGGAATATACTGTTTGTTTATCCAATGGATGTAAAGAGGTATGGCCTGGAATAAAAAAAGTGGCAATATTGGCAGATATTTAATGTAGGAGTGATATTACTTGTCAATACGAGTAATATCAGCAATGTGAGTAATAAACAGTAAAAATTGCTTAAAACGCAAAGAAAGGCGTATAGGTCTTTGAAGACGACGCTGCAGCAATGAACTGGGGTAATACGTGGAGAATGCCTACAATTGAAGACCTGCTGGAATTGCTTGACGGTTGCATTTGGGAATGGACGGATAATTACGACAACAGTGGAGTGGCGGGACAGATAGGAACATCAAAAAACAATGGAAATACCATATTTTTGCCTGCCACAGGTTATAAAGACGCATCAAACAAAGTATATGACATAGAGGGACATTACTGGTTATCATCTTTAGATAATACATACTCAAATATATCTTGTAGTTTTAATTTCAACTCAAAAAAAGCAAATAAAAGTTACGAAAAACGATATTTAGGTCAAAATGTACGTGCAGTTGTAAGATAGCTATTACGACAAAAACATGCGTGAACCAATGTGTCACTTATCGCTTTCTCTACTTTTGTTACATAATTACGATTGTTCTTTACATATCACAATTCGGCCTGTTGTAGAAACAAATATACATCGTTTTTGACCTATAGGCCAAATTTGGAATGAATAGCAACAACGATACAAGTACACAAAAACAGGCCACGGAACCGAATCAAGCTCCTCCATTGGAAAGCGGGAGGCATGGTGCTTTCTTATTTCCTCACTCCTGCCTTCCAAGTTTTTCCGAAGAATATCTTTAAGATGTGGAGTTGGTTCCATGTCTGTGAGAATCTCAGGTATTCGTCGCGCTGTGTGGAGGAGTGGAGTAGATGTCCCTGCAAATCATAGGCCTCGAACCGCTGTATGTCGTCGCGCCACAACAGGTTGTTGTCAATTTCCCCGACACTGGTGCTTTGGGCTCTCATAAATTTTGAAACAAGTACCTTGGCAGGGAAACAGAAGGAAGGGTCCTTGCGTTCGTAGATGGATTGCCTCATGCTCTCTTCCGTTCGCTCAACCACTTGGTTGAAGAGCGTCTTCCCCTCGTATTGGATGGTGACGGGTTGTGAGAGGTCCACCATATCATCGTCCAGCCAGACGATCACGCTGTCATAGTCCATCTTGTCAATGGTGATGGTGTTTCCGTCGATTCTCGCATCGAAGGTGTTACCTCGGGCGGGTATAACAGGATAGGGTAGTGAGACCCAATAGAAGGCATCCCGCAGGCATTCTTCCTGTGTCCAGACGACTTGTTTCGGGTGGGCATCGCGGGTGTAGCGTTGCATCCAGCTGATGGCAGCGGTGTCCATCTGGTCCATCCAGTGGCCTTTACCGGCGACGATGTGGGTTTCGTGGATGTATTTTCCTGGCACAGTCTGGCTGAGTTCATCCATTTCCTTTCCTCTCTTCTCCACCTCCTTGTTACGGTCGTAGGCGGCGTCGAGCGCACCCACCCACATAGAAAAAGGAGTGTTAACCAGGTTGCGGAGTCCCACATCGCCCGGGTGACCGGCCATCATAGAGGCGGCAGCCCAATGGTCGGCAAGGCGTGGTGCCAACCGCCAGACGCCGTCCCCGCCGGCCGAATAGCCTAAAATGTAGACTTTATCGGGGTTGATGTTCTCTTTGACAATCATCATGGTGATCAAGTCCTGGAACAAGGAGTCGATAGGCGCTTTGAACCACATGTCCCAGTCGTCCCATGGAGCGCGTGGCGCCACATAGATGCCTTGCGGAGCGTAAAGGTATATCTGGTTTTCCCATTGTTGGTCGTTGGTTTCTTTGGGAGCATTCCCGCCACCGTGCATCGATATCCACAGACTGCGTCCTCCTGCCGGTTCGGCCCCTCTGATGATGTAGGCCAAAGGCAGCGCCAATCCGTCGCGGCGCATAATATGCTCCTTATAGTCGGCATCGTACAGATTGGACATCTGCGATTTCCATTCAGCGATGACCTGCTTTTTTACAGACTCGGCTTCCTGTTTGTCGAGTGATTGGGCGAATAGCGACCCGCCCATAAGGGAGAGAAGGACCAAAATAACGGGAGTTTTCATGGATAAACGCTTTAAGATGATTTCTTATGAAGAAACGCGGTAATTAATTGCAAATGTAGCAAATAATTCAAAATATGCAAAAGAGGGGGGGAGACATGGTCTTGTCTCTCCATTCAGTAAGTACGTTATCTTTTTGTTGTACGTCTTTATTCTGTTTTGTCGGAATCGTTCCAAACGATGTGTTCGCTGTATTCGCTGTTAAGTTCGGCAAGTTCCTTCTTGCCATCGACATAGTCGTCGTAAAACTCGTCATATTCGCCATCAAGAGCATCCTTCACAATTTGGATGCGCTCCAGCGGCGTGGTTTCTTTAATAAGTATCTTAGCCATAAAAAGATAAATACGTTGAATCTGCTTTTCTGTGAAGATCGTTATTTTTTCGTTACCTTATTGTTCGATGAATGTCTTCCCTTTCCTAACAGTATATCCAACATTTCTGCAGGTGTTACCACTATTGGGGTAACTGGGAAATGTTTTAAATTACCAGTTACAAGGTAAGCATCTTCATTGCTCAGAGCTATTTCGTAGAATATGCGGTCACTTTCATCAGGCAAGTATCCATCAAATGTTGTGCGTTCCGAGTTTATACCCTGATTTATAATTCTATTCACGAGTGTTTCGCACAATTCGGGTAGAAAATGAAATTTTGGGCGAGAAAGTACTTCCTTATATTCACTTATTATATCATCAGAATATAAAGGTGTAATATCTCCCTCTAAGAAATGTTTTATCACCAGACTAATAGTCGAATCTGCGGATTTCGATAAAAGAGCAGAAACCAATACATTTGTATCAAAAACGGCATAAACCATCACTTCTTACCTTCCAATCTTTCTTTGCGAACAGAAGAAATTTCAGCATTGATTTCCTCTAACGAAAGTTCTTCACGATCAGCATTTGCCAGTCGATTCTCCTCAAATAGTTTCAAAAGGTGCTCAGCCTCTTTTCCCTTACTTTTTCCTATTGTGAATGGTATGCTCTTAGTCTCTGCCACTGCGCGCATAAAGACATTCATTGCGGTATTAGCACTCATACCAAATTCTTCACAAAGTTTAACGAAAACTGCCTTTAATTCAGCATCTGTCCTTACGGTCATTGTTACTTGTGCCATAAAATAGTAAATATATATTGTTATATATGTTTAACATGAGTGCATAATGAACTCATGTTAAATACAAATGTATAGTATTTCTTCCGGTTTTCAAAAAATAAAGTTTTTAACTGATGATTGCGTCTTTCTAAAATATATATAAGTTTTTTGCTAGCAGACGCTATATGGCAGCAGATTATCGTATCTTGTGGGAAGTTAAGGCTTAAAGAATATAGTCAGTTTCAAATATGGAATTTTGTTTGATAATTGCGATTATGTTAAGTTGAATGTTTTGCGGATTGTGCTTTCTGGGCTAAGCTTGTAACCGTGAAAATTGTGTGATACCTGGAAATTTGAAGAATGAAGTAGAAAAAACGGGTCCGCAACAAACGAAAATTGCCAATAAATAGAGCAAGTCTGTCAAAAAGTGGGAAAAACTGTCAATATATGCCAAAAAACATATTTTTGCACTTGATTTCGAGAAAATTGTGCGTTTTATAGCCAAAAAGTGTTAATTTTGCATTCTGAAATGTGTTGGGGTCTTCTGTTCTTGCATGATAGGCCTTATAATAAATTATTGTGATGAAAAAGTATTTTATCTTTTTAGTATGTGTGTTTGCAAGTATGTCCTCTTTTGCTAAGAGAGATTCAACTATGCACAAGAGTGAAACAGACGCGTTGAGTTACGGCATCTACGTATTCGCCAACCAGTCGTTCAACGAGAACCTTGATGGTGACATACACCATAAGTTCGGTTTGAATAAGAATTCGGTTGCGAGTGGTGCTTATTTAGGACTTGCCAAAGAATGGAATCCGATATTCGGTTGGAGGGGCAATCTGGGTTACAACTACAACAAGAGCCGTTCGACTGCTGAGAACCACGACAAGAAGTGCTATTCGTTCAGCGACGTGGAAGGTTTTGGAGATTTAACCTTCGATGTTATCGACTTTATTTTCCGCGACCGCCATTTCACTGCGCTCGACCTCAAGTTGTTCGCCGGTATAGGTGCGTTGCAGACGTTCGGTTATACGCGTGACTCGCTTTCGTACATTACCGACTACAAGCGCCATGCGGGTCTCCACTTCGGTTTCCGTGGCGGCATAAACGCCAGCTGGAACATTACCCGCAACTTCCGACTGGCAGCCGAGGTCATCATGAACGGTATGGACGACGGCTTTAACGGTGTGTCGGGCAACTTCCCGCTCGACGGCCGTCTGAACCTGGGTGGAGGTTTAATCTACACCCCACATCCAAACCTGAAGAAGAAGAAGAAGTTCATCAACGATCCGCTGGAACCTCAGATGATGCTGTCGGAGCACTACAAGGTGAACGCAATTGTTAAATACGTGACCCCAGAGTCGGAAAAGATAAAGATGCGTAAAGTGTCGGGTAACGCCCAAATTGCCTACCACCTTGCCAAGGCTGACTTAGACAAGAACTTTATGCAGAACCAGAAAGAGTTAGAGAAAATCAAGAACTCTATCGACGAGGTCGAGAGCGACAAGTCGCTTGAGGTAACCTCAATTCACCTGCATGGTTATTGTTCGCCTGAGGGTTCGTACGACTTCAACCGCAAATTGTCGCGTATGCGCGCCCTGACGGTGAAGGAATATCTGGTAGATACCTACAAGTTTGAAGACCATCTCTTCAAAGTGGCTGCCACCCCTGAAAACTGGATCGGCTTGGCCAAGGCGATTGAAAAATCGAACATTCCGAACAAGGAAGAGTTGAAAGAGATTGCCATGAACCAGTCGTATGCCGACGACGACCGCGAAAACCAGCTGATGTTAGCTGCCGGAGCGAACGCTACCGTTCTGAAAAACGAGATTTATCCTAAGTTGCGCTATACGCTCTACATCATCAAGTTCAATGTGAAGAACTATGCGGTGAAAGAGGCGCGCAAGGTGATCAAGGAGAATCCGGACAAACTGAGTCTGCGTGAGATGTACGATGTCGCCTTCTCGTACTCGAAGAAGTCTGACGAGTTCTTGAGCGCATTGCAGACTGCGGTAAAACTCAATCCGAACGACCCTGTCGCCAACCTCAACCTGGCCAACGCATATATAGAGCGTAACAATCTGGAAGAGGCTAAGCGCTATCTCGACGCATCGGAAGGTCTTCCTGAAGCTATCCACGCGCGTGGTATAGTGGCAGCGCTTGAAGGTGACTACGATGCCGCCGAAGAATACTTGAAAGAGGCCGAATCGCTCGGTGTAAAGGAAAGTGCGCAAGTTCTGCCTTTCTAACGGAAACAACACTACCCTACTCAATAGAAAAGCCCTGGAATAAAGTCCGGGGCTTTCTTTTTAGTGCGGCATATTACCAGTAGCTAGGAAAATAGCGACACCAGAAAAAAAAGTTTAAGTCAATACAATTGTTGATGCCTCAATTTTTTATATCTTTGCAATACTAACACATCAGAAATATGATTCAAGACATTGAAAGTAAAATAGACGTAGAGATCGTCTATGCGCTGTTAAGCGGTAAAGTTACACAAGCCATCAATCGTACGCTCCTATTCAAATTGAAAGAAGCGAATATAGATGTTACACCATCGCAAGTTGCTGTTTTGCTGACACTTTGGCATAAAGACGGAGTTACACAGAGAGAGATTGCCGACCGCACGGCAAAAGACAAGCCTAGTATAACCCGCATACTTGACGAACTTGAAAAAGCGGGACTGACCAAAAGAAAGAGCGACAAAACAGATCGTCGCAGCAATAAGATATATCTTACGCCGAAAGCTGAGACCATCCGCGAAAAAGTGAAAGCGGCCACCATCGGGGCTCTTCAAGAAGGTTGGGCCGGTTTGAACGATAAAGATATCGCCAAGGTGCAACGCCTTATGAAAACCATCTTTATGAATTTGGGCGGTAACAAGGAATATGAGGTTGTAAAAGACTAAACATTATTATATAGAAGGTTTCAGGGGGAAAATCCTGGAACCTTTTTTATTGGGAAAGTCCTCTACCCCCAGCTTGGAACCGATTGGAAAGTATTTTTTTGAAAAATTTTGCTGTTAGTTTGTCATATATAGATAATTTTCATAAATTTACAGCAGTTACACCGCAATCTAGTTTTCTAGTTTTCAGGTTGTTTATAATAGTAATGTTGAAATAATCGTATGGTTCTTATTTAACAACACTGTCAAAAGGCAGTAAATGCCCCATCATAGTGTTGAAAAAAACACAGAATTCTTATTTAATAACACTATCATTTAATTTTTTTATGAAAAAAAATTTCCTAGTACTAGCTACTATTGCCTTTTCGGCGCTATCGGCTGTAGGGCAAGAGTCTGATTTACCATTTGTGTACGATGTTGAGAACACCGGAGCTGACTGTGCAAAACCGCCATTGCCTTCAGTTTCGCAACTGAAAAGCGTATCGAAACTGCCGAACCCGTTTGAATGGTCAGACGGCAGCGGAGAATGCCAAACTTTCGACGACTGGAGATGCCGCCGTAATGAGATTATCAATGAAATTGGTTATTACGAGATTGGTGTAAAGCCAGCTCCTCCTAAAGATTTAACAGTAACCTATTCGGGTGGTACACTGACAGTTACAGTAAAAGAGAACGGCAAAACCCTGACACTTACCTCAAAGGTCAGCATGCCAAGCGGAAACGGTCCGTTCCCTGTTGTTATTGGTATGAACAGTGGAACCGGTAGTTTGTCGTCTTCCCTTTTCAGCGGGTGCATACAGATACCGTTCAACCACGACCAGGTGGCAACTTATGCGATGACCGGTAACAAAGACGGCAACGCTCCTTTCTATAAGATGTTCCCTGACCTAAAGAATGCCGGAGACTACTGCGCATGGTCGTGGGGCATCAGCCGTATTATCGACGGCATCTTCCTGTTGCAGAACGAAATGAAGGCCGATGTGGCACATATTGGCGTAACAGGTTGTTCGTATGCGGGAAAGATGGCTCTGTTTGCAGGTGCCCTCGATGAACGAATCGCGCTTACCATTGCGCAAGAGTCTGGTGGTGGTGGTGTTAACTCGTGGCGTATTTCTGAGACTATTGGTAATGTAGAGAAGATCAGCAACACCAACTATTCTTGGTTTATGCAGAGCTTCAAAAACAACTTCAACAGTAATGTGTCGAAAATCCCATACGACCACCACGAACTGATAGGCCTTATTGCTCCTCGTGCCGTGTTGGTTCTTGGTAACCCAGACTATGAATGGTTAGGCGACCCTTCGGGCTACCCTACTACCATGGCTGCTATTGAGATCTACAAGGCAATGGGTATTGAAGACCGTATCGGCTTCGATTTTGCCAAAGGCCACTCGCACTGCCAGGCGGCATCGAGCCAGACCAACAACTGCAAGAAGTTCATCGACCGCTTCATGAAAGGTAACTCTTCAACCGACACCAAAGTACGCGAAAATGCGCTTAATGTCGATTATAAGAAGTGGGTTGAAGACTGGGCCGGCAAGAAGCTTGAAATAACCAGCAGTGTTGGTAAATTCTCTGCAAAAATAACTTCTCCTTCTGCCAGCGCCGAGGTGTATAACGACCAAGACTTACAAATTGAGACCAAAGTATCTTCTCCAGAAGATATCGCCTCGGTCGACTTCTTCCTCGACGGCGAGAAGGTGGCAACAGCCGACAAGGCTCCGTACACTTTCGTTATCGAGCAGCCTGAGAAAGGCGAGCACACCATTTATATTGTTGCAACCGATGTTAAAGGCGAAACAGCTACATCGTCGGAAGTGACTTTCAACGTGAAGGAACGCATCATCTTCACTATGTTGGAAAAGACCGAGCTGGTTATCCAAACAGAAGAAATGCCGGAAAGAGACGGTCAGTACATAAAGGAATACACCGAGAACTTTGAAGGTATGGCCTACTATGCGAACAAAGATATGACCCAGTGTCTGGTTAACTTGTTCCCTGCTAACGGTCCGTTCTACTTCAAACTTTTCGGTTGTGCCGACGCTACCACCAACGCAAGCGTTTCTCTCTACCTCGATGGCGAGAAAAAGGCTACTTACACTTGGTCGAGCAACACACCTGAGGCTATTACCAAGGAAATTGAGGCAGAAGGAAAGAATCCGCACACCCTCCAGTTGATTATGGAAACCGACAATGGTAAGAGCGACGCCTTTATCGACTATGTTTCAATTATCTCGAAAGACCTGGGTGTACAGACCCATGCAGACAATGTGGAGAACGTTGCAGTTGGTTTCTACCCTAATCCGGCCAAAAATGTGATACACATTACTGGCGACGTTAACACAGTCGACATCTACAATACGGTTGGCGAACTGGTCATCCACCAAGATAAGAAGGAGGTTGATGTAAACAGTCTGTCAAACGGCATCTACTATGTTAAACTGAACACCCCATTCGGTGTGGTAACACGCCGTTTGGTAAAAAACTAACCAATAGGTAACCGCTAAGAAAAGTCCAAACGTTTTTTCCACGTTTGGACTTTTTTTTATTCTTGTTAGACAACGTTTTAAGTTTTTACAAACAGTTGCTTTTAATTTAAAGTTATTGCTTATATTTGCTTTACTGTCTCAAAAAAAATGATAATTAACATTTTATCTATATGTTTGAATCATTTCAGACTATAGGCGCAGGTGGCAAATAACCGGCTAAAGTGAGAATGTATTGGTGTTAAGTAAAAATAATTCATATGAAGTATTTGGCTAAATCTTTGTGGAGATTGTTGGTAACGTTTTCCCTTCTGTTGCCGGCAGTGGCAGACGCTGCCGACTATACGGCCTACCTTTTCGCCTATTTCAAGGGTGAAGGACTGGCCCAGGGCGAACAGATCTATTTTGCCGTCAGCCGTGACGGTCTGCACTGGCGCGACCTGAACGACGGCAACCCTGTGTTGACTTCGACGTTGGGCGAGAAAGGCGTGCGCGACCCCTTCATCATGCGCTCGGCCGATGGTAACAAATTCTACGTCATTGCTACTGACTTGAAAATATACGGAAACGGCAACTGGACGGCGGCACAGACCACTGGCAGCAAGTCGATAATGGTGTGGGAGTCGGGCGACCTTATCAACTGGTCGGAACAGCGTATGTGCCGGGTGGCACCCGACGGGGCCGGCTGTACGTGGGCTCCAGAGGCGGTCTATAACGACGAGACCGGGGAATACCTCGTCTTTTGGTCGTCGAAAATTCCCAACTCGCAACAGGTTCCCAACAACGACAACACACACCGTGTGTATTACTGCACGACCAAAGATTTCAAGTCTTTCTCACAACCCAAGGTCTGGATTGAGTTGAAGAACACCAAAGGCAACACCATCAGTGTAATAGACGCCACCGTAATTAAGGTTGGCGCCACCTATTACCGTTTCAAAAAGAACGAGGCCACCGAGGCGCACAAGCAGGGTATGCCTTCTTCGGGGAAGTACATCATTATGGAGAAGTCGAATTCGCTCCTCGGACAGTGGACCGAGATTGGTTCGACTATGAGCCAGACAGCCTATGTGGAGGGTCCGACTTGCTTCAAATTTAACGGCGAGGACAAGTGGTGCCTTTTTTTGGACGACTTTGGAGGTAAAGGGTATTATCCGCTGGTTTCTTCCGACTTGTCTTCCGGCCAATTTACACAACCTTCTAATTACGAGCTTCCTTCTGTAATGCGGCACGGTTCGGTGGTGAACATAACCGAAGAGGAATACAACAACCTGCTGTCGAAATACGCCCCTTCAGCTACAAGCGTAATCCGTGTTAATCCGGCCGCACGCCAGCAAACCATCGAGGGCTGGGGTGTTTCGTTATGCTGGTGGGCCAACATGTGTGGAAAATGGGACGAGGATAAAATAGACGACTTGGTCGACATGCTCAGCTCGCCCGACAAACTCAACTACAACATCTTCCGTTACAACATTGGCGGAGGTGACCATCCGTCGCACTACAACGGCCACATGTGCAACGGAAAAGGCAAGCGTGCCGAAATGGAAGGATTCAAGTCTGGCGAGAATGCGGCTTACGACTGGACAGCCGATGCCGCACAGCGCAAAGTGATGCTGAAGCTGCGAGACGCCCGCAAAGATGCTATTTTTGAAGCTTTTTCAAACTCCGCTCCCTATTGGATGACCTATAGCGGCTGTTCGGCAGGCAACAAAAATGCAGGGTCCGACAATCTGAAGCCGGCCTACTATGGCCAGTTCTCCGATTATCTTATCGAGGTATGCAAACACTATAAAGACGTATACGGCATAGAATTTAAGACGCTGGAACCGTTCAACGAGCCGAACACCAATTATTGGGGCGAGAATGGCGGTCAGGAGGGCTGCCACTTCGACCCGGCCTCGCAAGTCAGTCTGCTCAGGGTGCTCTACCCTAAACTGAAGGCCTCTGGCCTTAAGACTGTGCTCTCGGCTTCCGACGAAACCAGTGTGCCTACTGCCATTGGCGAACTGCAACTGTTCCGGAAGGAAGGCGACATTGTGCCGATGCTCGGACAGTTCAATGTGCACACCTATGGGGGAAACATTATGGAAAAGGTGAACTTGAAAGATATGGTCAGCGAAACCGGACTGCCTTTCTGGATGTCGGAAACGGGTGCCGGAGGCGACGGTTTGCAGGGAAACCTCAACATGGCCCAGCGTATGTTCGACGACCTCAACTACCTGCAGCCACAAGCCTGGGTCGACTGGCAGTTCGTGGAGGAGGCTAATGACCAATGGTGTTTGGTCAGGGGCAATTTTGCCAAGCAGAGCTACAACATTGTCAAGAATTTCTATGTACGTATGCAAGTCACACGCTTCATAAAGCAAGGTTATACCCTGCTGTCGACAGGACGTAACGACGTGCTGGTAGCTATCAGTCCAAAGGGCGAGGAAGTTGTAGTAGTCATGCTGAATACGGCTAAAACAGAAAAAGAGATGCTTGTTGACTTGTCGCTACTGAAGACTTGCGACAACGCCGAGCTATACGTTACAAATTCGAACTACGACTGCAAAAACACAGGCAAACTTACCATTACCGATGGCCGACTGTCGTATCGGATGGGAGGGTTGGAAATAGCCACTGTGGTAATATCGACAGAGGCAGGCAACGGACTGAAGAACTTTACAGCCGGTGCGCCCTACCTGTTAGTGCCAAGGGCAGGAACCACGCCGCTATCGTTGAGTGGAAGCACCGTGCAACTCTCGCCACTTTGTGTGGCCGATACGCTGCAACGCTGGTATCTTGACCAACTGCCTAACGGCAACTATAACATCTACACCCTTCTGGAGGGTAAGAAAATGGCACTAACCGATAACGGATCGTACTGGTTAGAGGTTGCCCCACTCAACTTCCAGAATGCGGGCCAACAGTTTGCGATAGAAGACCTGGGCGACAACTGTTTCAAGATAGTGTCATCGCAGAACGGGAAACTGTTCGATTTAGAGGGCGGCCACACCGAATCGGGCACAAAAGTCGGCTTATGGCAGGCAGGTGCAACCGGAGAAAACGGGCACCGCGAATGGCGCATCGTGTCGGTACCGTTCACCAAAGTTCCCGAAGGTACGTTGTCGGGTCTGCAGCAGGTAGAAGCCGGGCAACAGGTGTTTGCTGTTAACGGGCGTATTGTTATGCTCGATTGGGATGCGTCGGCAACCAACTATACGGTCTGCCAGCCAAACGGTGTAGTGGTGGCAAAAGGCCAGACCACCGCACACTTGACCGAAGTACCGCTCAGCCGTGGTATCTATATCGTTAATTGGGGGACACTCTCTAAAAAGATAGTCATCAGGTAAATTTGTAACCCGTTAACGGGTTATTCTGAACTTTTTCGCTTTCCTTATAAGGCCGCAAAAGAAATGTACGAATACTGTTGCGACATTATCGAACAAAGTCATAACGACATCGAAAAACTTGCAAAAGACATCCGAAATGTTGAATTCTGGAATTTCTGGTGGGATTAAGACTTATACGGCTAGGTCGTGGGAGATGTTTTTCAACAGTAACAATCCAACACAAACGTAAAAATGAAACCAAACTTAATACCGTCCTTTGTTTTAGCATTAGTTCTTATCGGAAGTACAGATAGTATGTTTTCAGCTAATAGTGTTGAGTGTGCGAAGGTGTCTGAGGTTAATAATAAGCCTACGTCTCAAACGAATGGAACTGAAGTATCTAAGAGATACGCTTACGTAAAGGACTCTGATGGTTATGCAAACCTTAGAGAGGGTTTAAACCCGAAGTCAAAGATTATAGGGACTGTCAAAACATCGGAAGAAGTTGCTGTCGTTATGTCGAAAGAGGAGCTTGAATCTTCTAAAATGATCAAGGTCAAAACTAAAGATGGCAAAATCGGATATATTCATTATACCAGGCTATACATAAAAAGCATGGAATATCCTAACCCAGATGATATTTCTTCAGATTTATCTATACCATCTAGCCAAGCAGTTATGGATAGTCTTTTTGATGCTATTCTACTGAATGAAGAAAGATCATATATAGAATACTTAAAAATCACAGGGTTGTTAGAAAGGAAGAAACTCCTATCAGCTAGCGAATACAATTATGTGGTTTCCTTTCTTTTAAAAAATTATAATGATGGTATTAGTGAAGGACTTGGAGGTTCTATTTTCGAACATTTTCGTAATAATGAGGAAGCCAATAAAATGATATTGAAGCTATACCGTACTAATCTAGATAAATATCTTTTGCGTCTAGCTGAATATATGTCCATTGACTTATTTACCTACACCTACGAAAAATTCATAAAGGAGTTTCCAATGTTTGCAGGCAACGATGCAGTAAGGAAACGTTTCCTTGAATTTGACCATAGTTATAATGAGGTGCCAGAGTCGTTTTAACAACTTGTGAAAAAGTACTTAGGAGGCACGTCGTGTATTGTACCCTCGCCATAAAGGTAATGACAAGAGAAGCCAATTGGGCAAATCCAATGCGAGACCGTAAATAGAGGCTAGAACATAAAAAAGAAAAGGCTGGACTGCCCTTTGCCGGGCAATTCAGCCTATCTCTTTTGAGGATTTTTGTAACCCGTTAACGGGTTATTCTGAACTTTTTCGCTTTCCTTATACGGCCGCAAAAGAAATGTACCAATACTGTTGCGACATTATCGAACAAAGTCATAACGACATCGAAAAACTTGCAAAAGACATCCGAAATGTTGAATTCTGGAATTTCTGGTGGGATTAATACTGATGGTTCCTTATAATTGTTAGGTCTTAATAGTAGGAATACTCGTATGTCAATACTTTTTTCACATTACCTTCGGCATCTTTTGATGTTTGGGTGATAACATTGTCGTAAGCATCGTATACTATAAAGATGGACTCATAAAGCTGGTTCTCATAATTGTCTGTTTGTACGGGGAGGCCCTTTTTGTTATATTTGGTTACAGCATATAGCGTCCCATTGTAATATACCTTTTTTACAAATGACTTTTTCATGTATTCGTATTCTGTATACCCATCGGGAAACTCTTTTCTCACTATTCGGCCCTTTTTGTCATATTTTTCCTCATAAACAGTTTTTCCATCATTAAGTAATTGAAAGCCAGTCTTAACGTTTTTCTTGTTATAACAAACTAAAAGTTTAGAGTACCTAATTCTAATTCCTTTTTTGTTAGATTTTTCTGAACGAACGATATCGTTGCAATAAAACGAATTCCATATGTTGGTAGAACTCAAGGTGTCTCCGTTCGAATTAAAAATAGTCGTATCTGTATTATCTCCAGCAACCGACCGACAATCAATAACTTGACGTAGCTTACCATTAGGATGGTAGGCATAAGTCGTCTTGATTTTACCTTCGGAATTCTTACAAATTTTCTCTATTAACTGTTTGTTTTCGTTGTAGATATATGTATCGTAGCAACTCTCGCGTAACAGTCCATCTTCGTATCTCCATCTACAATTGGAGCTGGAATTTGGCAAGTCCACCAAGTCTTCCGAAACAGCGGTTTTAGCAATCATGTTACCGTCGTTATCATAGGTGAATCGAACGATATGGGGGAAATAATTCGATCCGGCATTAATTTCCGTGTGCATAAGGAGAAGACCCTTATCGTCGTAATCATTTTTCTCGAATGTATGCACATATTCTTTTACAAATTGCTCGTTCCTTTTGCATTTGTTGTAAAGGTAGCCTTCCTCATCGGCTTCTTCTTCCATTACGTTAATCTTATTCTTCCTCCAAACTTGTTTTAAAGAGTCCGTTTTCCTAATGTATTGCTTACAATCGGGGCATTCCATCGTATAACGGTGGGTTACGTTCTGCAAAACATTGCCGCGCTCGTCGTAATGTACCGAACGGTCGTTCACAAGTTTCTTGTGCTTATAGACAGCCCCATACGTCAGATTGCCTTTTTCTGTGAACGTGAGTTCCAATAGGTCTCTTGACCTTTGTGGATTCTTATCCTTAAAGGTCTTTACTGGCCCATTAATACCCCATTCCCTAGCAGTTAGTGGAAAATTCTGTTCGTCGTCGTTATAAGCCATAGTGTTTGTAAGTGGCCATAATAGCAATAATAGAAAAGGGAAGTGATATTTAACCATGTTTTACGGAAAATATTTGTTTTACATACCCAGATTTAGCAACAAGTTAAATGCAAACGTCTTATTGGAATCTGCGATTGGTCCATTCAATAAACCGGAAATCCCTTGTTTTACTTTCTTCCTCTTTTTCACCCGTAATGGGACGTAATTTTTTAACCGTAGTGGTTTCTTTCGGCCAACCGTTGGTCCAGTATCTTACAATGTGGGTGTTGGTCACTTCAATTGCCGGCCATCCGGTTGTTTTCTTAAAAACTTTATTGAGACTGTCAACCATATCCTCACCTACAAGTTGCTCCATTTTCCCTCCGACCAAAGCCTGAACAGTCTCCGGAGAAAAGCTAACCGTCTGTTTGGCAAAAACAACGTAGTCTTCGTCTGTTCCGTATTCATCGGGTTGGTCTTTCCCGCTGTAGACGTAAGTGGTTCCATTTTCATTTGCTACAGTGGTGTCTTTCATGCCGAAAGCCTGTCCGTGGTAGCCAAAAAGGAGAAACATTTCTTCATAGAGATTCCAAAGGTCAGCCTCCGTTTTTGCCGAATTTAACAGCATTTCTTTCATATCTTTCTTTTTTATCAGTTTCTCCATTTCAGGATCCTCTTTGTACCAGTATTTTACGCATTCATCTGCATATTTTTTCCATTGTGACATAATCTGCTTGCTGTTCTCTATTTTAACCAGGGTGCCATATTCATCTGTCACAAAAACCGGTTTCATTTTTTTCTCTATGCTTTCGGTTGCTTTGCCCATTTTTACCCCGATTTTTCCAAATTCGGTAAGAATTGAATCGGAGGCATAAGTGGTACCGAGCGGAGTGTATTCGATACGATAACCCTCATCGGAAGCAGAAAGGACAACCAACTGGATCTTCGACTTCATATTGATGTCGTAAAGGGTATCTTTTCCGACGTATTTCGGAGTCATATGGGTGTATTCGTAAATAACGGTGTCCCCTTTATTGAAATAGGCAACTACATTGACAATAGAGTCTTTGGAATTAATTTGTGCCTGACAAACAAAAGCCGAGACGATAGTGAAAACGAGTAGGAGAAACTTCTTCATTAGATTATCTATTATTTTACAAAAACATTATTTTCATAATAGCAGCAAATTAACCTTAAAGAGGTGCATAGCAGAGGTTGCTATTTCTGAAAAAACAAACGGAGGTGCGTACGTATCTCCGTTTGTTTTTTTTAGAACACTGCAGGTGGCAGCTGTTTATTTCAAAATGGCGTCGGCAAGCTGTTCGAGACTAGCGATGTCCGTTTTTTTCATCCGACTCTTGATAGTCACAACCGTGTCGACAATCTCGATGTTTTTCATTTCTTCCAGCATTGCGCGCATAATTCTACCAGAGACTGGCGCCCACGATCCGTTTTCAATAATACCCACACGGCGCTTCTGGTAGGTTTTCAGTTGCAGGTGGTGCAGGAAGTCGTGCATAGCTGGCGACATATTACCATCGTAAGTAGGAGCCGCAATCACCATAGCGTTGTAGCGGAAGGCATCTTCAACAGCCTCGTGTAAGTCGTCGCGGTTCAGGTCTGCAATGGCAACCTTCTTTGCGCCTTTGGCTTTAAGAATTTCCGCCATCTTCTTCGCAGCTTCGGCAGTTCCGCCATGGAAGGTGGCGTAAGCGACAAGCACGCCCTCGTTTTCGGGCTCGTACTTGCTCCAGGTGTCGTATATTCCAATATAGTATTCGAGGTTCTCGGTAAGGACAGGACCGTGGAGCGGACAGATGGTCTTAATGTCGAGGTTGGCGGCCTTTTTTAGCAGGTTCTGCACCTGCACACCATATTTACCTACAATATTGAAATAGTAGCGGCGGGCCTCACATGCCCAGTCGCCGTCGTACTTGCTAAGGGCGCCGAATTTTCCGAATGCGTCAGCGGCAAACAGCACTTTTTCGCTTTGTTCGTAGGTCATCATCACTTCAGGCCAGTGTATCATAGGTGCCATAATAAAGGAAAGGATATGCTGTCCCAGTGCCAGTGTATCGCCCTCTTTCACTGCATTGAGTTTACCGCTGAAATCAACGCCATCGAAAAACTGTGGAAACATCTTTACAGCCTGTGCGGTGCAGTATATTTGCGCGTTGGGATATTGTTCTGTAAAGGCGGTAATGCTGCCAGCGTGGTCGGGCTCCATATGTTGAACAATCAGGAAGTCTGGCGTGCGCGCACCCAGTTCCTTTTTCAGGTTTGCAAGCCAATCGCTGGTCTTCCTTGCATCCACAGTATCCATTACAGCCACTTTCTCGTCGAGAATGAGGTATGAGTTGTACGACATGCCTTCAGGAACCTTGTATTGGCCTTCGAACAAGTCGATGTCCAAATCGTCTACACCAATATATTTGATGTTGTTAGAAAAATTTTCTGCCATTTTTTTAAATTATTTATATATCTACAAAAATAGTGTTTTTGCATGAATTCCAACCATGTTTGCTCGTATATATATCTGCAACCGTATATCCGAACCAAACATGTACAGAAAGCTGTGCATAGAAAACTGACAAAAACTAACTAAACAACGCGCCAAGAGTTTTTTAAAAAATAGGAGATTATAATGGGAAAAACGTTAGACAGAGCATAAACAAAAAAAATTATGGAGCGTTATCCCAACGCTCCATAATCTAAAAACCTTAACTATGAAAAATCTATCTGTTTTGTTTACACCACAAAGATAATACTTTTTTTGAAAAGTGTACAAGTAAAACACAAAAAAATAATTTTTTATCGTGTTTTTTTACTCTAAACTGGAAGTAGTAGGCGTCTTATCAGAGATAATGCGCAAAAAGACGGTTGTCGTGAGCCTAGAAAAACTTACTGAGGAGGTATTGCGTTAGAAAGAGCTAAAAAAAATTATGGAGCGTTATCCCAACGCTCCATAATCTAAAAACCTTAACTATGAAAAATCTATCTGTTTTGTTTACGTAGTACAAAGATAATATAATTTTTTAAACTTGGTAAGAAAATGCGTTTTTTTTATCAAAAAAACACAAATAGTTTTATATCAACTTGCCTTGTCCACCTGAAAGTTAGGAAATCCTCTTTTCCTATATTTTGCATATACTTCAAATAATGCAGACAGAATTAAATGACAATGGGGGAATGCTGTTGTGAAACAGTCATCCCCCCATTCTTTTACAGTTAATCTATGAAAGTGCGACAGAAACTATTTATCTGCAAGCAGCAATCTGATTAATAGGCATTATCGGCGTACTTGCTGATGTTGCTGAAGATAATCTTCATCAGTCGCTGAACCTCAAGCACGTCTTTTTCCGACATACCGGCAAAACCGTCTTGAAGAGCTTCTGCGGTAGCCTCCTTAACCTTTGTTTTCAAGGTGTTGGCCTTGGCAGTCAGCGAGATAATGTTCGATCTGCGGTCTTCCTTGCCCATCTTTCTAGTAACAAGCTTGGCCTTTTCCATAAGGTCAAGAATGCGGGTGATGCTCGGTTTGTCCTTTTCCGTACGCTCGGCAATCTCCCTTTGGGTAACGCCGTCTTTGTGCCACAAGGTAGAAAGAACCGCAACCTGCGATGGAGTGAGGTCAATTTTCTTTTCTTGTAGTTTCTTGCGTAGTGTAGCGTTAAGCGCATTCGTAACCTTACCACTCAGTAGAGCGTAAACAATTTCCACGTCTACCTTTTTCTCAATGTTCTCAATCATAATAACAATGTAATAGTTTAAGAGTTAATAGTGTAGTTTTTGCAAATATAGTTATTATTGACAAATAACAATAATTTTGGCGAATATTTTTTGCGTTAAATGTTGATTTTTCTTTACGGATGTCAAAAAAATGATATAATTAGGAAATAAAGTGTTCTGTATTGGGTATATAAACAAACATTGGTCTCATAAAAAGATGAACGAGGCGAAAATTAATACTATTAGATTATGGGAAAAGAACGTTATTATGATTATTTTTGTATTGTTACTATTCTGTTATGCATTCAAACACGATACATCGCCTCTCGCTTGAACTCAAAATGCAAGCCAGTTCCAACGCCAACCCTTATGGCTTGTCGGAAACAATATATAGGGAGTATTTTGAGAATGCTATTTCTGAAGTTATTGAGCACTATGGAGCAAACAACAATCTAGCAATTGAACACATCAATGTAGATTTGGGTGAAATCTGCAAAGAAGATATTCCACTGGCGCTAAAAAAAGCACTCTGCGAGGAACTAGACAAGCAGATAATTGCTATAAAGCCACATGTAGGTAATAGAGACTCAAATAACGATATATATACATCGGAAACTAATTATAATGCCCTGGGCAAAATTGATTATTTTATACACTTCCTCTGCACGGGCTTAATGCCATGGTACGACGAGCCTGCATTGTTCAACCCAGAAACAGCTCTTTCTGAGGCGATTGAATCGTTCCACGATAAAAATGCACTGCTTTTCTTCTTTGAAAAAATCAAGTGTAACAGCGCGGCTTTAATCAGGCTGAACCAAATTGCGACGAAAGAGCAACTCACAACCATTGAAAACTATCTGGCCGATGTATTATACCACGATAAAACCCAGTCTCCGATTCTTCAGCCGACCGATCGGGTGTCGAATGTTGTTTTTGGTCGTATTTCTGACAATATAGACCAGACGGATTTGGACAAAGGTGACACAAAACTCGAGGGCAACCGCACTGCGATTAGGGAAAGTCAACAAAACATAGCAGATACTTTAAAAAACAGTAGGGAGGAAAACATCGAAATTGAAATCTCCCCCTCTCTCCCTGTTACGCACACTGTCAACTCCAGCCCCTTTGAAGACAAGGACTATGAATGTGAAACGTATACACAACAAAAAAATAGCATTGAAAAAGGATCTCTTTCTGCTACAGAGGCTATAGACATTACGGGAAATGCCGCATTGGAAACTTCTAATAAGGTTGTCTATAACGATATTGAACGAAATCTGGCTGAAACCGAGGAAAGGGAGAACCCTGGTAGTGATGCGGTGTCCGTAGTCCATTGTGAACAAGTTTCAGACGGCAATAGTTCCGATGTTCTTATTCCAACGTCAGGCGAGGCTGTTGCCGCAACTCGTAAAGGAAGGGCTGCAAACGAATATCGTACGAGTTCGGCTGACAAACCGGTGGACGATGATGTCCTTGTGGTACCAAATAAAAGAGATAATGAATCCAACTACAACCAGATTACACTTTCCGACAGGCAATTGTCGGAAAATTTGGACCGCTTATACGAGCAAACCCGGAAGTATGCCGATTTTATGACGTTGAAAGACGAGAGGATCCCCACCAACTCTGCCGGACTTATCATCTTAAATCCGTTCATCGTGCCTTTCTTTGAAAGGTTGGGACTTTTGGACGAAGAGCATCAGTTCAAAAGTTGTGAGAAAGCCGTCCGAGCTGTCCACCTGTTGGCATACCTTGCAGGTACTGAAACAGAAGACACTTACAGCAACTTTCCGTTAGAAAAAGTGTTGTGCGGATTAGACACGAACTTTCCTGTAAACACCCCCTTCGAAATCCTTCCCAATGAGGAAGAGGAAGCAGAAAACCTTCTTAATACAGTCTGCCAACGCTGGAAACCACTGAACAACACTTCTATAGAAGGGTTGCGGCTGTCGTTTCTGCAAAGACATGGTACCATTGAATACGATGATGGTATGATTCTGGTCAGGGTTGAGGGCAAAACCCTGGACATTCTGATGGAAGATTTACCATGGGGCACATCGATGTTCCTGCTCCCTTGGGTTAAACCTATGTTTTATGTGGAATGGCAACCGGCCGAATAACAAGAAAGAATACGACGAATTATGAATAGCGCATTTATTGAGAAAGAACTGGCATGGTACACCAGGGTTTTAGTAACCCGCTTGAAACTTTATTTCAACCAAGAGGCAGACTGTTCCGACATCTACTCTCTTCTACCGCCACCCGCCGACGGAGAACAGGGCGCCTACGCCCGCTTTATAGAAAAACACAGATTAGAGTTTAACGACCGTATTTTTCTGATGACGGCGTTTGTCCCCTTTATCAAACCGCAACAGTTCGACTGTTTCAACGTGAAGAACTCCGACACCGGACTCCGTTTTGTAGAATTCGGTTGCGAAGAAAAGGGAAACAACGTATTGCCTACTCTCGAAACCGCGCTGTTCATTTTGGCAGGAAGCGACACTGCAAAAAAAATTGAGCTGGCCAGCTACTTTAAAACACATGGGTTGTTCAATAGAAAAGCATTTTATAGAGTCGATTCAGAAGCCAGCGGCACCTTCTCGTCAATGGTCATCAGTCCGTCGGAAGAACTGGTCGACACCCTTATATTAAACAAACCATTCTGCCCACAGTTTTCGTCTCACTTTCCGGCAAGGAGGGTTAGCACCAATCGCAGTTGGGACGAACTGGTGTTGAGCGAACAGACTCTGCGGCAGCTTAACGATATAAAATTATGGGTGAAATATGGCGAGAAAGTGCGCAGCGACTGGCATTTGGCAACCAAGATAAAGCCCGGCTACAGAGCCCTTTTCTTCGGACCTCCGGGAAGCGGCAAGACCTTTACCGCTACCCTGCTCGGCAAAGAGACCGGGAAAGAGGTGTATTGCGTCGACCTGTCGATGGTGGTATCGAAATACATAGGTGAAACAGAAAAGAACCTGGCAAAGGTGTTCGAGTTTGCAGAAGACAAAGACTGGATACTGCTGTTTGACGAGGCCGACTCGCTATTCGGCAAGCGCACCAGTGTGAAAGACGCGCACGACCGCTATGCCAACCAAGAGGTGGCCTACCTGCTGCAACGCATAGAGGCGTACAACGGACTGGTCATCCTATCCACCAATTTGCGTGACAACGTCGACGAAGCCTTCTCGCGCCGTTTCCAGTCCATCATCCACTTCCCGATGCCCGATGCCGGTCAGCGCGAGTTGCTCTGGAAAGAGACCTTTTCGCCCATCTGCACATTTGAAGATGAGACCATCATAAAGACGATTGCCGAAAAGTACGAACTTTCAGGCGGCTCCATTCTGAACGTTGTGGAGTACTGCTCCATACTGGCCATGAGCCGCAACTCCTCTACCATCCTGAACGAAGACCTAAAAGAAGGAATCAAAAGGGAACTGGCTAAAGAGGGGAAGATGATGTGAGGAGAAATTATCCTCTTGTAGGATTTCCATTATATAAAAACGTTTTATAATCATCACGAGACCATTTCCCTTCTTTCTTCTCTACATATTTATCATCAAAAGCTGAATAAATCGTTGACTCAACCCACTGAGAAAATATCCCGTAAGAGGATGCATTATTTAAAAGAGAACGTTTCTTTTCTCTTACTTCGGTATCTATCTTGGACTTTTTAAATTTTTTATTTACTCCATGAATAAACACTTCTGTTCTATTGTCTTGCTTTTCAAAATAAGTTATATCACTTGTACCACACAAGTTATGACTAAGTTCATGTATAATACATGTAGCTAAGTATAATTGATCAGCCCATTCATAAGATGGGTTGTAAATATTTGAATTTATTGATATTGTATTTGGATTTTCCATATCTTTTTTATTATAGTAATTAACAGTAAGTCCATCAACGATTTTCCCTAAATACATTAAATTTGATATACCACTTATCGTAACATTATTAATTCCATTTTTCATCTTTTCATAATTACTTATAACTATATCAACATCCTCCTGTTTAACTATTTTTGTATTAAAACAATAAGTGAACAATCCTGTATATTTTCCATTTTTAATATGGTCCAAAACAGAAATTGAATTATCTATCATTTTTTTTGCCAATAATATACCCCTATCCAATTTTGGCAGATTATCAGGTCCATACAATTTACCGTTTGGCTCTCTCCCCACCTTTCCAGTCCCCTGCACCACATGCGTCAATTCGTGCGCCATAAGGTGCTGTCCTTCCCGAGTGTTAGGCGAGAACTGACCTTTGTTGAAGTAGATATCGTTGCCTAATGTAAAGGCTTTAGCAGACAAACTTTTGTTCATAGCCTCCGCCTGGTTGTCGGTATGGATTCTGACATTAGAAAAATCACGCCCGAAACCACTTTCCATCATATTACGCAACCCGTCGGGCATGGCTCTACCACCACCTTTTGCCTGCGCCAACTGGCTCTCCATTGCTGCTGACACCGCAACGCCGCCACCAGACGACCCATTGCTGATTTCACGGCGTATGGTTCCGCCATTGACCACCGTATCGGCCATAGCGTCAGCCTCCTTTTCATCGTGGTCGCCAGGGTTGGTCATCTCCAGTTTGGCATGGACTATAGTTTGTGAGGGCCGCACATTCTTGCACGAGGCCATAGTCGAATTATTCTTGTCTTGTCGAAATTGGTGTGATAGTTGGTGCATAAGATGTAGATGTTATAAATGATAATAGTCTAGAAATTCTTGTTGGAACCTGTAGCTTGGGAATTCACGCTGTATAGCTTCCATTATGGAAGTAATTAACTCTTTGTGAAAATCCTCATCTTTTCTTGCAATATCTTTTGCGCCCCATATATGGGTAAAGTCGTTGGTTTCGCCATTGTACATTAGTTCCAGAAACAAATGAATCGGTATGCCTTGTTTTTTTGCGCACATCGACAACATACGCTGTTCAGCAAAAACCATTTGAGACACCATTTCCATTGGCATCTCCTGATTGTCGGTCATGAAATCGATAGCTGCGTCGGTATAGCTACGTTTGAATTCTTCATCACCAAAATAGGCCAATGCTGTGTTGCTCGGTAAAACCGTCCAGTCCCAATCGGGGTCAGGCATATAACCGGGCCGTTTCTTTAGCAATTCAAATGGTATATAACAATCCGTTTCAAGCGGCTCAGAGTGGAAAGCCGCCACCCTTACGCCTTTCAGTTCTTCTTCCAACGATTTCCAAACCATAAGGTCGGTGTCGAGCATAACAACAGGAGACTGTTCGGCACGAAGTGCAAAGATTTTAGCCGCCGCCCAAAAAATCTTAGGATTAATATTGTCTGGGATGCGTTGCAGTACATCCACATCAATGCCACCGTTCCATAAGTTCAGAAGACCCAACGACGCATAAAAATCGTATCCGGCTCTGTCGGTGTAAAGTTTTACATCGCCATTGAAATGCCTCCACGTCAATGCGGAAAGTATAGTGGTTAACGCATCAAAATCGTCTATTTTGTATGGTACATCCCCCTTTTTACAGAAAAAAGGCTTTGTCCAATTTATGTGAATAGCCCTCATTCTTTCTTCTTATCGTTTAGTGCGCTAAATTCTTCAATCAGTTTGACTAAAGAATCAGTGTTAATCCTTAGTGTCTTTTCTACTGTTTCTGTATATCCTGGCACCTCTTTTTCAACATAATTTACACTATAGCCTTGGTCTATTTCTATATACCTTGGCTTCATCAGCGACTCAATCAGAGCTTTGGTAGAGAACCCTTTTCTACGTCGGTTATTTACAGCGGCATATTTAACTGGTTTTGGCTTATGTGCTGGATGCACTTCAACAACAACAGGAGGATTTTTAACAAGTTCCTTCTCTATTACTGTTGTAGGGTCGTGATAAACCTCTTCCGTTATCAGAATTTCAATATATTTAGCGATTGCCGCATACTGTCTGTCTTCCCAATTAGAATCGTGAGGGGTTGGTTCTGACATTATGCTAACCAAATTCTCGTAGGCGCTTTCTGCCTCAAACATTTTTTGTGGAGTCTCAATCCAACCTATAATAGGCGCAATATGGGCAGGAAACTCTTCTTTTACCACTTCCTCTACATAAGTTCTGAACTCTAGATTACCTTCAGGATGTTCTTCTTCATCCTTATCAAGATAACCGGGCAGCAGAACCGTTGCACGGAAAGTATACGGATCAGAAACATTATTGTCGCCAGTTTCTCTGTTTGTAAGCGAAATGAACGACGCCTCTGTTAATCCTTTAGCAGGAATCAGGTTTATATGTTCTATGATATGTAGACCGAAATATGAGTTAAAAATATCGGCGACTTTCTCTGGGTCGGTTAACTTTTCGAATTCCGAAAATGTAATATCTGTTTTATCTCCATCCAACAGTTCTTCACGTTCGCCAGTCTCAAACACTTTGTTAATCGTAGCTATTTTGGCCTTTTGATTTTCGATTCCCAATCTGGAAAGTATCTTTTTTTCCAGGCCAGAGAGGTTCAACTCTTTAGAGAAGTAGACTGCACCAAAACGATTGGCACTCAGCGACGGATAATTACGCAAGATGTAGCTTTTGTCTTTACTTCCCTCCTTTAAAAAAGAAATGTAATTATATGCATTGCCATAATCTGAAACGAACAGTATGGCAGCATATTCGGCAAACGTTTCATTAAACCTTGCTAAAAGGTGGTCCATTAGCCTATTACGCCGGTCATAGTACAATTTTTCAGCCTCGTCGTTTCCATTACAATCATCATGAATAACCTCGTCCGACGTTTTTTGCTCCTCTTTAAGTTGAGATGTGGAGTGATTGTGATACAGGTATTTGTCACGATATTGGAAACTGTCCTTTAAAACTCTTGAAACCCCCTCGATTTCACTATCGGTCAGGTTTTTGAAATAGTATGTTTGCAAAACCTCACTATCTGGATTATCTATCGAGAAAAATTTATTTAGTGAATCTAATTGTTCCAGATAGTCGGCTAAAAACTGGTCGAAAAAAGTCAGATATGCTTTCAATTGCAGTTTAGCGGCCTCATCTTCTTCCGTAATAAGCCCTACTTTTTCTTTTTTACCCATTCGGTATACCGTAGGGAAAAGGTTTTGGAAAGAATTGTATATATCTGTATCACGATATCTTCCCTGTTCGACTGGATATTCTAAAGATGACTGATCAGATGGTTGGTTATCTATCTGCCATTCCAAACGGTTTTCCTGTGGAATTTCCAAATCGGTACTATATTTAACACCATTCCACTTATAACTAATATATGTTTTCTCAATTTTATTTTTATTTTTATCTACTTTCAGAATTCGACCACTGGACTTATAAGCAAACTTTTCTAGTCGGTATCGGTAATGACATAACTCTTTAGAATCTTCGAACACTATGTCATTTACCTGCCTTATATCAGAATCGGAAGTTTTCACCCAAACAACCAGTTTGTTGACATTTGTCACCCCCTCGATGTCTCTTATAATTTTTATAATGTCAGACCTATATATACAGCTTCTTCTTTTAAGATTTTTAAGTTCTTCAAAGTCAACAAAAGTTGAAAAAGGAAGACAACCACGATAGATGTCTTCTGGCTTTCTTCCTTTCTCTAAAAGTTGTTCCAGCGTATATTTCTGTGGACATGGAGACACATAGTCGTTAACTTTACTATAAATTTCTGAAACAATTGCATTGATATCGGCATTGTTGGCAACCACAAGATCAAGGTCCAACAACAATGTACAGTCCTTTGCAAGGATACGGATTTCATTAATATCTTCACATGTGTTTCTATGCTGGTAATATAAGTCTCTAACAGCGTTTCTTACTTTTTCTTCAACATCAGATGATTCTATAGTAATCGAATGGTCAAGTTCTATTGTAAAATCATAATATCCGTTGACATTGATCTCTTTCGGCCAAAAGAATTTTTTTTCCCGTTCATCTGAAAACTCCGGTAACTTCACTGCCCTTTTCGTGGTCGTAATCCAAACATTACGAACAAAAGGCAAATGTTCAAGAATGAGTTTTCGGTATTCGTCTATTGTAGACGGATTGCTAGAAAGAATCTCTTCTGCAGGGAACAAGGCTCCACTATTCTTACTTTCATCCTTTTTGGCCAACAAATCCTTGATATTGAAGTTTGTACGATAGGCTAAATCCGTCAAGCCCAAGCACAAAGCCTCCAATATGGTAACACCCGGATCGTGAGCGTTAAAGTCAGTCCAGTTCTTATTAGCTATTTTCTGAATATAATCTAAGCCAAATTCCTTTAATCTGTTATAGTCTAACGGATTAAATGATGTTGCTTTTTTTTCTTCCATGGATTCTGTAAGTTTTAAACAATATTAATCTCGTGGTTAGAATCTGAAGTAATTACATTAGTCTTATCATACGGAGTTATAGCTTCTGCCATCTTACCATCATCCATACTCCACTTATGAATTTCTTGGGAAGATAAATTATTCTGTATTACTTCAACACTCAGATCTGTCACCGCGTCAACCCATTCCAAGCATTCCAGCCGATTCAAAATATCACCTAAAGTCAAGTCATTTGTCATTGTCACATTCACCGAATTGTCGGACCAAGGAGCAATAAAACTAATCAACTCTTCGTTGGTTTTACCTATATAATAGTTAATATTGTCATATCCATTTCTGAGTTTAAGCGTACAGAAAACTTTTACCGGTTCGAAACCTAGCGTCTTAACCTCCAGATCAACAAATGGAGGTTTGAATTCGTTCATATACGTCTGTATTTCTGACAACATTTTTTTCCCTACTTCTGGCCTTAACTTATCTCCAACAAGCTTACATTCTTTATCGGGGGCTACCAAAAGTAAAACGCTGCCAGGCTTGTAGTCGCGGCATTCTTTACCATCAATAGATAACGTTCCCCACGAAGGCATACACTTCGCCTCGGCAATCTGGGGGAATCTTTCTAACACAATGCGTTCATAATCCCACTTATTGATAGCTTTCCCTTTATGACGTAACCTTTCGCTTACCCGACATCTAAATTTCTCCTCAGTCTCATTTGCGATTCCTTTTTCTCCATCAAAAGGCTGCTCGACCGACTTAATCCCCACAATGTTCTTTGCCATTTTGCCGATTGTTCCGGCAGGCAGAGAAACACCTGTTGGAGCCGAACTTTTCGATTCGCTATAATACTCCAATTCAAGGGCGTTTGCACGTATCTCTTTAACTGCATTCAAAAAATAAGGCGTTTGCTCTTCCCCGTTTATCTTTTTTGGGCAATTCTCAGCCTTTATCCATACCAAGTCATCCGAACTATCTGACAAATTTAATCTGAAGGTGATAATACCACTGTGGTCGAGTCCGTTTGTTGAGTCTGAAAGAATATCAGTTTCGTTTATAAAAGACCACGATTCGCCCTTTTTATAAAACCATTTAGGAAAAACATTCGCAGGTTTCACTATATCGGCGTCATTGATACTAAAATAAACACTAAGAACACCATCTCCACTTAAATTTTCTACAGCGAAACGGAGAGTTTCTTTCTTTTCACCCTGTTTAATATCAGTCTGTTCATAAATATTTTTACCTATAAAATTATCAATTGTAACCGCAGAAGATACTCCATACGGTGTAAATGAAATAACGTTGAAATCATCAAACTTAAATTCATAATCGATATAACACTTATCCAAGAAGCTAGGAATAGGAGGTATTATACTATCTACTGTTGTTTGATTATCAATATAATGTTCTATCGTATCTAAACTTTTTCCCTCTTTGGCATATTTAGCTAAAGTCACAGCTAAAGATACAGTTGCCTTTTGTTGGTCAAATGTATCACACTGCAGTTGATACCTATAAGAATTCTGTTTAATTAAAGGATCCTTATCATCCTTAAAATAATCAACAGGGTGAATACTCTTGTTGACCTTTTTCAAGATAGCACCTTCAGGAGGCGTAACAATAAAGAAATCGCCCGATTTCCCCAATCCTCCAAAAGGTTGGGCACCAATCTTGTTTTCCACCTTTCCGTATGCGTTTTCAATCGTTAAATTCTCGCTATTTTTTACATATATACGAGCCTGAACCATATCTCCAGGATTTATAACAGAATGTGCACTATCTGGAATAAATCTAATTACAGGGTACTCCGTTTCAAAACCCTCACCATGTATAGCAGGATTATAATTGGAGATAAGGTGACTTATATCGCTATAAAAAGTTACTGCACTCCCAGTTACAGATTGAGATATACCCATTCTTTTCCACCCATTTTCCGTCGTATACTCAAATACATTACTAATATGGGCATTTTTTATACCATATATGCTCCATTCTTTATCAAGTTGTTTCAAGTGCGGACCCGTTATAGCAAAACCATAATTGTTTTTATTTACAACGTTTGGCACATGTTTCGAAGTTTTGTCTTCATTCCCTAACTGCAATGAACTAACATTACCCTCTTTATCAATATATTTAGCTTCTGACACATTAGCCTTACTTACTGTTATTTCACTAACAGATGCATAATAAACGCTTTCTCCATATTCATTCTTTCCTGCATCGAAAAGCGTCCCTTTAGGAATGACAACTTGGTCATATTTTTTATTTATTACCGGAAAAACAATCACGTTGCCAGTGGATCCCTGCTTAGGCATAAAACCAAGCATCTCTTTATAATAATAATCGAGATGACGATCTATTATCTTGTTCAAATTCTGTTGTTGTAACTGGTACATTTTCAAGAACGACAACATCAAGGCCATGTGGGGTTTAATGTCACCACTTTCCTGCAACCGCTCCAGTTCTGCTATATCGAGGCCGGCTTTCTCTCCATTTCCAGATTCATATTTGTATACATCGTTGAAAAAGTCTTTCCAATCTGAAACATAATTCTTTAGGTTCCCTTCTTCATAGAACTTAACAGAACGCGCATATTCCGCCATTTGAGAAACTAAATCCTCAAACGTACGCTCATCGATATCAATATACCCGCTTTTTAGGGCCGCAGGCAATCTGTCTGACTGCCTTGTACTGTTTTTCCACTTAAATTCAACGTAATCCATTGTCCTATAATTAGATATAATATGGATAAACCAAGTTCGACTTTGTATTGTTTTCCTTTATCGTATATTCCAAAGATATAACCAGTTTCCCCTCTAGAATATCGTTCGCATCAACAGCGATATTATCTAAATCGATACGGGGTTCATATGTTTCGATAACATTCGCTATACGATCTTTAATCAGCATAATTGTATTAGCATTGGCAGGCGAGAATCTGAATTCGCTAAGGCTGCATCCAAAGTCATTACGAAACAATCTTTCTCCTAACTTTGTAGAAAAAAGAATTTTCAAACTCTCCTGAATCTCCCTCTCACCTGAAACCATTTCAACACTGCCAGTAAACCTGTTAAAGCGTGGAGGAAAGCTCCAACCTTTTCCGATTTCTTCTTTATTCATAACTTAGTCTCCAATCATTACTGTAGGACAACCTACCACCGGCATTGCGCCACAACCACACGGATCGTTCGTCCTCAATGCAGGTTTTCCACCTATTAAAACTGTCGAACTTCCCTTTATAAAGGGTGATGAAGGAATATGGGTTGGTGGTGGTATCGGACAAGAATGCATGTCGCCCATCACCGCCGCAGGCATTCCTCCAATAAGCACCGTAGGAACCCCCGGACCAATTACCACACCACCATGGTTTGTCATATCTCCAACTCTTGCTGCTGCTGCCATATACTTTTAATTAATCTGCACAATACCTCCCTTAACAACCATAGTGCCACCAGACGACACTTCGGCAGAAGCCGAACCCTCGGCTTTGAATTGCGCATTCGCTTTTATGTTTATATTAGTACCTTCAATGTTTACATCTTGAGCCGCCTTGATAGTTAGCGCCTTTTTGCTCTCTATATTAACGCCTTGGTCGTTCATTACGATGGAATTGCCATTTTGGTCAACCAGGCTGATTCCTTTTTCATCGTCGCTAATGAGAATTTTATTTCCTCCTGGAGTCTCTATCCTTACCGCTTTCTTATCGTCATCGAACTCCAGAACAATTTTTTCACGCGTTGTGAAACCTTTGATATTATTGTCATCTGTGATTTCGCAAGGGTGGGGAGCCTGGCTATTATGCAACATACCCAACACCACAGCCTTGTTAGGGTCGTCATCTACAAAACCGACAATAACTTCATCCTCCAATTCAGGAAGAAAGAAACTCCCCCTTTCATTTCCCGCATCAAGAGTTGCTATGCGTGCCCATAACTTTGTGTTTTCGCTGTTCATAAGGCGTAAATATATTCTGCCTTCTGATAGCGGATCACCCTCAAGCGCATCCACTTTAGCAATCTGTAATCCGTTAACTCCTGGAACAGCACCATTAGCCGGTTCGGCAATAACATCGTCATATTTACTTATATATAATATGTTACCGAATCCGACTTCCAATTGGGTTTCCCACTGCCCCGGTTTAATTGTGTGCCGTACGGACGAAACAATAGTTTTACCATTGAATTTTTTCCCGATTCCCTCAAACTCCACCATATTTGATGGCAGTAAAGACGCATTACCCGCGATATTTACATCACCAACAATACGCGACAAATTGTTCCTCATCACCATGGCTTTCGTTTCAGCAACTAATCCGTCTGAATTTTCACAACTTCCCATAAAGAAAGTATTCGCATCGGAATTACCCGTCAACGAGGCCAGTTTAGTGCTATCGGCGTCGCCTTGGGGGAAATCGAACTGATTACCTTTTTCCGATACCTCCTCCTCTTGTTGCGATGTATAATTCCACGCTCTTGTCACAAAGTTCTCGAAAGAATACCTTCCATCCATTTCGAGGTTCACCTCATTGATGTTGAAGTCATTGGTTAATGTAAGAACTGGATCATCGTCCAAAACCGGAACTTTTGCAACGATACCGTCGTTCGAAGTGAAGAGAAGTAGCCCGTTTGCCTCGGCACGCATATTTATAAAATCCCAATCCGTACAGTTATACTGAACCATACGCTCGTGCGTAACATTGGTATCTTCTACATCGGCGCTAATGCCATATTCACTACAGATTTCATTAATAATTTCACTATCGGTCACATCTTCGAAAGAACGAATTTTTCTTTCAAGTGTCATTTTATATGCGATATGTTTCAGAGTCACAACTAGTTCTGTGCTGCCTTTCGAAAGGTGCATGGCGTTTTTCACCACAACACCCTTGAAAACAGTCTCTTGCTTTTCTGAACCGCCGACACTGACCTCTAATTCTTTACCGACCGACAGAGATTCAGACTGTCCGATAGTAAAATCATCGTCTGATTTACCGCCATCGTTAAACACGATTTCAGCAGAAGCCAGTTTTTGAAATTCGCAACTGGTTGTTACAGACATTATCAATTTAGACTCCTCTAATTCTGTCGCACCATCCTTTATAGATAGGATTATGTCCTCATTCAGACTCGAAGATACCTCTTTATCAGATTGTGCCATTTAATTACTGTTTAGTCATAACTTTCAGGGGTGTAAACACTCATCAACGAATTAGCGTCGCTTTCCGTGGCGACACTCTGATTCGCTTCAGGCGACGAGTTGTTTGGAACCGGACACACACATTCACAAGCATTGTTTTCTTCCGATTCCTTTTTCTTTGGTTCCTTATCTTTCTCGATAAGAGCCACCGATGAAAAAGAACATTTTATCTTTACCCGTAAAGGATTCCCATTCACATCGAAAAGCGTATAGTTATATCCTAAAGAGGTGACCTTGCAATTAAAAAACTGACCACAATACTGAATCTGGACCGGATTGGGGATGCAACTTTTTCCTTCTCTCCGGAAAAGAACTCTGTCGAATTTATCCAGTTCTTTCTGCACATTCATATGGGCAGCACTAATAATGCCTGTCCCATCTAGCAAGATGGAAAACCCGTATGTCTCAGCATCAACACTGATCAAGCGGCCGAGTGTAACAGTTTTACTTTTCGACTTGTGTGGCTTGTATTGTATATTTATGTTACGGTCGAAATTATCAGGATTAACGGTAGCTTCGAATTCTTCAACATCTAATGGTTTACTGAACTCTAAGTCCTTATATGCCTTCAACTTCAAATGGAAGACTCCACTGTCTGTGTTTGTATCACTCATCTTTCTCTTCTCCGTTTAAGTTCGGTGTTGCTATGAAAAGAGGGTTTCTTTATACTTGACTGTTGTTGTCCTCCTTCATCTACTTCTTGCTGATAATTCTGGTAAGAAGCATTTTCCTTTTTATCAGAAATATCCGCCTTTATGCTAAGTTCCTTAATCTGTATCGTCATGTTCTATTTCAACCTTTTTAGTTCCCTATAGGCTAACTCCAACGTCTCAATCACCAGCTCGTTCTTTGTAGAGGAAAATTCACTTAACTGAACTTTAACCGGATACGCATTATTCAACGCCCATGCTTTCAGAATAATTACTTCCTGACTGCCATCCTCATAGGTTTCACCCGCCTTACAAAGCGATACATTAACCGTACACGGTTTGAATATGAAACTGTAGATAGCTTCGTCAATCCATTTAATCAAGCCGTGAGACGACACCCCTAACGCCTTCTTTAAGACAAGGTTGGGGAACTTGATGGGCTTGGGCAACTTGTATGACGCCAAGAGGGCACATCCATCTGTAACCTCTTCCGTTTGCAGTTCTGCATTCAAACCCGAGACTTCCGAGAAACCCATCTCAATGGTTTCACCATTTACAGTATTAAAACTTACGCAAAAGCGAAACGCAGGAATACAATCGTACGACAACGGGCTTGCCTTACTCTCTGCCATAAATCTTCATTTTTATGATAAAATAGTTGGCCACTATAAAAGGCTAGTGGCCAACCTATTTTTAACTTAGCTTTTTCTTGTTACTGTAAAGCTCTCATAAGCGAGTTCTACAGACTCGATAAGGACCTCACCCTTTGAAGCACTCAGTGCCCCTGGATCGTATTTTACAGGAAATGCATTAAAAAGTTTCCATGTAACCACCGGTTTGTGCGTTTCATCTAACAAAGAGATGGTAATGGTACGACGTTCAAACTTATCGGAATTAATGGTATTAAACCAATCGAAAAAGCCGTTATCGGTAGCCATTGTGCCACGCTTCAAAGTAACATTGTTATACTTCTTCAATCCGGGCAGTTTGTAGGTAGTATAATCTATGCTTGCACCTTCGCGGTACTCGATAGCCGTAGTGCTGACACTCAGGCCAGACACTTCTGAAAAACTAACGCTTTCTTCTTTTTCACCCTTCCATTCAACCGTGAAATGGAAACCGGTAAGCGGATAATTTGATGTTGCCATTTTTCTATATAGTATTTATTTTTTTTCTACAATTATGCTTCCTGGAGTTTGTGAGAGAATTGGAGAACGACGAACTCGGCCGGACGTACAGCTGCCATACCAATTTCAATAATCATATAGCCATTGTTAATATCGTCGGTAGTCATAGTTACGTCCAAACCAACTTTTACATAGAAAGCCTTATCAGGAGTTGAACCTGCCAAAGCGCCGTCACGCCACAAGTTCGAAAGGAAGTTTTCAATTTGGCTCTGTACCTTCATCCATGTATTCGCATCATTTGGTTGGAAAACGGCCCACGCAGTAGACTTTTGGACACTTTCTTCCACGTAGTTAAACAAACGGCGTACTGGAATGTAGCGCCATTCGTTGCTATTTCCATCTAAAGTGCGGGCTCCCCAAACCAGAATACCCTTGCCGTTGAAGAAGCGGATAGCGTTAACTGATTTGCCAGCGGTAGTATCCACATTCATGTTTTCCTGATCCTTATCACTCAGCTGCTCTGTAACACCAGACACTGCAGATATGCTTATATTTGCCGGAGCTTGCCATACGCCCTTATTTGCGTCGACGGTTGAATAAACACCAGCAATTGCAGCACTTACAGGGATAACAGAAGCTTTATCTTGGAAATCCTTAAGTTTTTCATCATATTTTGCTATTTGAGCAGCAATAGCCTTTGCCATCAACTTCTTTGAAGCAACAACATTCAAAATTGCAGCATATGCATCCTCTACATTCTGAACATCATCTTGAGCCTTTTTTAAAGCAGTCTTTTTAGCATTCTTTTCAGTTGCATCCGCTTCATCGTACGCCTTTTTTGCATTTTTTACCGCTTCAAGAAGATCGGATTTAACAACAAATTCATTTGCAAGTGTTACATTCCCATTTTCATCTTCCTTAAGAATTTCCGTATTATTATAAGTCAACTTATTTTCATTCTCTTTGAAATCGTCTCCTTCAAATACAGTTCTTAAGTTTGAGTGACCTTCAACATCAGCCTTTACAAGTTCCAGTACAGTTTTTTTGTAATCGTTGAACAAGTCATTTTTTTCAATTTCAGTCTTTATATCTGACACCTTCAGCATTTCAGCAAAACTAACTTCCTTTGTGTAAGTCGTCTTTACGTAAGGATAATAGGCGGCACCATAGCTTAAATTGTTACTACCAACATTGTTGCGGAACGTTTCCATCGCAGCGTCTAAGTTGGTATTCTGTATTGGGTCAAGAATGGCAAATCGGTCGCCCATATCGGCACAATGCTTTAGCACTGCCTGGTGTAATGCACCCAACTGTGCTGCTGCATTTTTCTTATCAGAAGAAGTGTCCTTGAAATTTAACAGAGGTGCAGCATCTGGACACACAACCAAAGTAACCTCATCAACTTTTTCCAAAGGTTTCAAGGCTTCTTTATAGATATCGGCAGTAATACTGGTTGCTGTATACGTACCAGCAGAAACCACGTAGCAGACCCCTCCACCATTGTCGTAGAAAAGGCGCATGCTATCGTACATGCAGAATTCATGTCCCGACACCTTCCCATTTGAAACAGTTAGGTTATTCCCTTTACCGAACTTTTCCTCATAATCAACAAGGCTCTTGACCTTAACGGGAACATTTGTCCCATTCGGATTTTTTTCAGTAAAACCGATAAAGACAGGGATTGCAGTAGCAACACCAGCTACTGAAGGTGGGAATTTGGAAATCTCTTCCACATAAACTCCCGGAGTTTTGTAATTTGACATTTGTTGATTTTATTTTGATTTAATTATTGATTTTCTTTATTAAACTTTTCTAACGCCTTAATTTCTATATCGGTTAAGTCGCTCGCTTTCTTGTTTTTTAAGGCCAGTAATGCCGCTTTAAGCAACTCTTCTTCACCGCCATGCACACCTCCTGTTTCTGTCTCGTCTGGTTTTTCAGGAATCTCCAGTCGGATGCGTGATTTGCTGTCAACCGTCTTTGCATAAATAGTTACCAACTCTTCCTGAAGCAGTATTAATTCCTTCTGTGTGAGTTCCTGTCCCGACCTGTATTTGATAAGCATAGGCGAATTCTGCAAAGAAGTTTCCACCTTGTATACTGCCTGTGCATTTCTTGAAGTAGGCTCGGCAATACGGAGCATGCGGATTTTGTACACTACCGCCGGCACTATTTTGGTGCCGATGGTTTGCCACAAACTGTTAGTCTGTTCCATGTTCAGCGACTGTAATTCGATGCTTAACTCGCTGACAGAAGGAATCTTACTTTTATAAGAGTTATCGTTCGAGTCCGATGGGTTTGAAACTTCCGTCACACTGTGATCTATGGTATTAACCCAATAAATCACATCTGAAATAAGCTGAAGCCCAGTACCATAATCTTTGGTAAAAGCAGAAACCAGAACAAACAGGTTCAAGCAGATATCAGGATTTGTGGCCTTCCCCGTAATTCTATCATTTTGGTAGCGAAAAACCGTCTGGGGTTTAATTGAGGTTTCTTCCTCAATTCGTAGCAGAGAGAGGTAGAGCCCGCTGTTATCACCATCTTTTGAAATGGAATCTAACTTAACCTTGATGTCAGAATAGCCTGCCTTTTCTATTTTTTTCTCAAGGTATTGACGTATATTTTCTAATGTGGATTTGAGCATTGTGGATTAAGACGTTAGTTTGATTTATAGGAGAAAATCACCACAGACCTAAAGTGTGAAAAGCCGTCTTTAACAGATAATAGTCAGTATACGATAAGGATAAATCTTTACGATACACATGATAGACAAAAGCATCTTTTAAGAACGAGCCAGCATTAGAACCAAATACAAATTTCCCTATGGAAGTCCTGTCTTGGTCTTCAATAACTTTTCTTCTGTACTTATGAAAAAATTCATTTATAATACTGTTATTTAGTTTCATTTCCCGTTTCCTTCCTAAATCAAGTTTTTGTGTTTCTTCTTCAATAATGAATTTGATACGTGCCAATACAAAATCTTTATGGTCAATCACGTCTTCTTCCGTGACTTCAGGACCATCCATAATATAATCAACTAATCTTGCAGCTGGGTTATCAAATACAACGTTAATATAATCGCCAATCGCGTAACCAACTCCATAAGCAGCAAAGAAGGCAATAGCTTTTGGTGGCAACTTAGAAGCTAACTTTGGAAAGCATCCTACGGCACTACAAAAAACATTAAAGGCTTTTGCAGTAGTACATAAGGACATTCCAATTATGTGTTCAGAATACTCAGATTTATTTGATTTAACAAAATCAAAAAGATCTTTTAATGCAAAAGCCAAGCCCGCCCAACCAAGTATTTTTCCTCCCTTTGAGGTAGGCATGTTCGCAAATTTTTCAAATTGCATTGCATTGCCTAATGCTTCCCCTGATTGAACTCCAGCTTTCAGACCATAGCCAGCATCGGTAACTGCAATTCGTATTCCTTTTAATAGTTCAACTATGGGCTCAGTTTCTCTTACAGTTTCTATTACGTTACGAGCTGTAGAAGCGACACTAAACACATCAATTAACGCTCCTGTGATGTTAAAGATTAAATCTGCTAAATTTTGTTTCTCTGTATTATCTGTTTCTCTTCCCACCTTTCCACTTCCTTGCACCACATGTGTAAGTTCGTGGGCCACAAGGTGCTGACCTTCGGTGGTATTAGGAGCGAACTGTCCTTTGTTGAAGTAGATATCGTTACCCAGTGTAAAAGCTTTGGCAGAGAGATTGGAACTCATTTCAGCTGCCTGACTATCTGTATGGATGCGCACATTCGAGAAGTCTCGGCCAAACCCCGTCTCCATCATGTTCCGTAAACCATCGGGCATAGTTCTACCTCCACCCTGCGCTTGTGCAAGCTGGCTCTCCATAGCAGTAGACACCGCAATGCCACTGCCCGCTGTACCTCCGCTTATCTGCCTTCTGATTTTCCCGCCACTCACAATGGCATCTGCCATTGCGTTAGCCTCATTCTCATCGGCATCGCCCGGTTTTGTCATTTCCAACTGCGCATGGACGATAGTTTGCGACGGTTGGTTCTTTTTGCAAGCAGCCATAGAGTTTACAGTCCTCTCCATGACTTTATTTTCTGATAGTACTTTCATGGTATCAATTGTTGTATTTCACCAAAAAGCAGTGTATAGCTAATACTCTACAAACAATTTTGTCATCAGATTATCAAACACCACTTATAAATCTTATTCTCAACTCTCTACCTATAAAATCCAAACCCTGGAAACAGATTGGATTATTCCTTTCAGCAGATAGCACTAACTAAGATTACTTTATGCTTTTCTCAAAATTAGTCTTTTTATTTTGTTTTTACAATACATTATATATATTAATTATTTGATTATAATTTAATAATCTGTATATCAGTTTATTAAATTATAAAATTATTTCTTATCTGCTTGTTAGTGTTGTTATCGTATATATAACCAAATATGACACGTTTATGGCGTAAGGAGTCAGGTTTCAGTGACATCGTACACTAAAAAAGGCAGCACCTGTCTGGTACTGCCTGTTTTTTCTTAATTTTCCACCACTTGCCGTTCAGATTCCGAAAACGGTCCTGCCGTATATAAACAGCAGCAGTGCTACGATAAATACAACAACTTGTTTCATGGTCATCTTACTTTTTCTATAGAACACTATACAAACTCCGTGCCACAAAAAAAAACGCCCCTACCCTACACGGGCAAAGGCGTCAACTTTTCACTATATTATGAAAACTTACTACACTATCTTTTCTTTTTCACATACAAATTTAGTCAACTAAAATATAAATACGGCATTAAAGAACACTTTTTTTCTCTTTTTTCTCATTTTTTTCCAAAATGGCCGTCTTCTTCTGCATTTAACTATGTTTTTACCTGCAATTCACGTTGGCTTTTTGGTGAGTTTTCTGTACTTAAAACGGTGTTGCAGCTGTAGTACCCAAACGAGTGCGCGCCTGAGCCACAGAAACCTGCACCACAAGAAAACATAGCAGCGGTATTGAAGGCTGCTGACTGGTACTGTTCTGCCTTTGCGGATGACAGCCGAGAGCACACCTATTATTTGCCGGTCGGTGATGCCGTATTCCAATGCCCAACGGTTGTCGCCAAGCATCACGTATGCGTCGTCTGTCACTCTCACAATGCGGTGCAGCACATACTGTCCGTTGTCGCGTCGGTAGAGGGGGACGTCGTATTTTTTCAACCGTCCTGCTGGTTTGCGCACAATCACCAATCTGTCGCGGCCTTGCTTTACAAGGGGCATCATACTGTCTCCCACATTGCCATAAATCAGCACACCGTGTTTTTCAATCACGTCTTCAAAGCGGCTGTTATTGCTGTCAATCCTCATCGGTTCATGGTTTTATAGGCCAGTTCTGCGGCCTCAAGTTGTGTATTGCATCCCATTTTGTAGAGTCTGACAGCGTTTGACAAGCGGTTTACCAAGTCAAGCATTTTAACCACAGATTGGGGAGCCTGCGGCATAAAGGTCTGGCTCACAAGCGTTTCGCATATCTCGGCAGGAGCTATTTCCTCCACAGTGTTTTCTTTTGCACGGGTCAGCCAGCAGATGGCTTTCAACGGAAAGGCAGAATTTTTGCTCAGGTGGTGTTTACCATCCCATGGCGTTCCATAGACGACAGCCTTGCCTTCTGGGGTAATCCGGATAAGCGGTTTGTCGTCGTTTACCATCAGCGCACGTCCGCCTAGCATTTCCCGCCAAAGAGCGGTGTGTGTGGATTTTCCAGTCCCGCTTTTGGCGGTAAAGAGGTATGCCCATCCGTCTACTGCGACAGCTGACCCGTGGAAGAGCAGGACGTTGTTGTTTAGCAATGCAGTGGCAAGTTTACGGTAAACAGCCAGAGTCTCCAGATAATCATCGGGGAAGCGGGTTGATGGAAGTCCGTTTCTTTGGTTAGACTTTACAGAAACCACAGCCTCTTCTGCAATATCGGGAGCTGTCGTAACAATCCGGATAGTCGGTTTGCTGTCTGTGGCATAGTCGGCGCACATTCTGTGCACAGTCTCGAACAACGAGACAATCTCAACGTCAATGTCGGCAAACCGGTATATTCCACTATGCATCACGACTCCACAATAAGGTTTTTCCTTCTCAGTTCGTCGAGCAAGTTAGCCACACTCTGGCTAATAACGTCCACATCGCCCTTGTATTCACACAACATCCGTTCCACTATATCATTTTCGGGGAGCCCCTGTTGAACAAGTTCGAAAATGCGTTTGGCCGTACCGTTCATCTTCACCATGTCTTTAAAGTGTTCAGCGCCATTGCCAACGGCCACAGCCACATACGTGCCCGCCACCTCTTGTATAATAAAGTCGTATTTCAATCTCATCATAAACAGTTTAAGTTGTAAGTTCATATCAGCGGCAGACGTTTCACGAATAGATTTTGCCGGAGGATTTATTTGGTATAAAATTACATTTTTCAGCCCAAATATAAAAGTTAGGGGAATGTATTTCCCAATACACCCCCCCTAAATCTTTCTGGATATAAAATTCTTTTTTATTGTTTGTGCGACTTCAAGTCACAAGCCGCTTGTTTGTAATCGACCAATTGCGTAACCGTAGGATGTTCGCCACAGATAGGGCAACTAGCGTTCTTATGCGACTTTATTTTTCTGAAATCCATAGTTTTCGCATTGAATGTCAGCAATTTGTCTGTCAGCAGTTCTCCAACACCTGTTAGATACTTCAATGTTTCCGCAGCTTGTATTGTTCCCAGCATACCCGCAATTGCACCCAGCACACCCGCTTGCGAGCAAGTAGGCACCAATCCTGCTGGAGGTGGTTCCTTAAATAAGCAGCGGTAGCAGGCATGTCCCGGAATGTGGGTCATGGTCTGCCCTTCGAAACGCAGTATACCACCGTGCGAGAAAGGTTTACCTGCCATTACGCACGCGTCGTTGATAAGGAATTTTACTGGGAAATTGTCGGTTCCGTCTACCACGAAGTCATATTCCTTAATAATATCAAGTGCGTTGTCGGCGCGCAGGAAGTCGTGGTAGGTTTTAACCTTTACGTTCGGATTCAGTGCCAGCATTTTTTCTTTTGCAGACTCTACCTTTGGCTTGTCTACATCGGCTGTAAAGTGGATAACCTGACGTTGCAGGTTCGAAATGTCGACCACATCACCATCAATTATACCTATGGTTCCTACACCGGCAGCCGCAAGATAAAGGGCAACCGGAGCACCCAAACCGCCAGCACCAACAACCAGTACTTTCCCATTCTTGATTTTCTCCTGACCTTCTACGCCCACATCTTTCAATAAAATGTGGCGGCTGTATCTGTTAAGTTCTTCTTCGGTAAAATCAAACATGCGAACCTCCTCCCATAAAATACAAGAAATCGACACTGTCGCCATCGTTCAGCTTTGTGTTGTCGAATTCAGCGCGGTCTACGAACTCTTCGTTTACCTGCACCGATACCATCTCAGGTTGGCTGACTTTGTTTAACTTTATCAATTCTGTTATAGAAATAGGAGTGTTTATTTCCTGTTTCTCTCCGTTTACAGTAATTTGGGCCATTTTTCCTCCTTTTAAGTTGTTATTTTTTTCTCAGTACAAAATTCTATATAAATAGCGTTAATTGCAATCCCTTTTTCGGGTGATATAGATACCATATTTTAGGTATGTGCGCTTTTCTAAAATACCTCAAAAATGGGATTACACAGGCTGAAACGCCAAAGTAATTTTGTAAAATTAAAAGGTGTGCTGTGCCAGTACACAGTTAACGATAACAAGATTATATTTTTCACGTAGATGGCTGAGAAAAAAACCACATTAATACAGGTCCCGTTCGACAAGCCCGACGCCTACCACGCACTGAATATGCCTTTATACCATTCTGTCGCTTTCGAGTTCGACAGTGCAGAAGAAATGGAACTGGCTTTTACCGGGCGTAGTGCTGGTCATGCCTATTCAAGAATCACCAATCCGACCGTACAGTACTTCGAGAAAAGGGTTCAGGCCCTAACACGTGCTTTAAGCGTAACAGCCATGAACACGGGCATGTCGGCCATCAGCAATGCTCTTATTACCGTCTCGAAAGCTGGTGCTAACATAGTAACATCGAAACATCTGTTCAGCAATACTATGGCGTTTCTGTTCGATGTGCTTGCTCCGTTTGGCGTTGAAATCAGAACATGCGATTTGACCAATCCCGACGTAGTGCGCCAACATATTGATGAAAACACCTGTGCTATTTTTTTAGAGATCATCACCAATCCGCAATTAGAGGTAGCCGACTTGGGGAAACTTGGCGTTATCGGGAAGGAAGCGGGTGTGCCCCTCATTGCCGATAGTACCATTGTTCCTTTCACACATTACCCGGCTAGGGAACTTGGGGTAAACATTGAAGTGCTTTCTAGCACTAAATATCTGGCGGGCGGAGGCACCAGCTTGGGAGGATTGATAATTGATTATGGCAATTTCAACTGGAAACAGTCGAAAACGCTGGGAGAATTCGCCCAACAGTACAAGGCATTCGCCTTTACTAAAAAACTCAGGTCTGAAGTACATTCTAATCTGGGCTGCTATATGACTCCACATGCCGCCTACATGCAGACACTCGGATTAGAGACACTGGGCCTCCGTTACAAGACACAGGCCGAAAATACACTCGTTCTGGCTAAAAAATTAAGCATAACGCCAGGCATTGTTTCCGTCAACTATCCAGGACTTCCCGGGCACCCCTTCCATGAGGTCGCCAAACAACAGTTCGGTGAACTTACGGGAGCAGTGTTGACGTTCAGTCTGGAAAACCGTCAGGCTTGCTTCTCGTTCCTGAACAAATTGAAGCTCGTTCGACGGGCAACCAACTTGTTCGAAAATAAAAGTCTGGCCATTCATCCGGCTAGTACTATATTTGGAAATTTCAAATCAGAGCAACTTGAACAAATGAACATTGACGAGAGGGCTATCAGACTTTCTGTCGGACTGGAAGATGTAGAAGACATCTACCAGGACATTGTTCAAGCTTTACAGTAAAAAAGGAGGTTTTTATGGAGAATACACCAACATTTGCTATTGCCGATGACCAAGACCTGACCCGTAAAGGTCTTATTTTTTACATAAAGGAGTTATTCGATTCGTCGAAAGTAATCGAAATGTCTAGCAAGCAGTCGCTGTTGGAATGGACAAGCCGTTGTGAAAACAGTATTGCAGTGGTCGACTATACGCTTTTCAATATACACGATGTAAATGAAATGCGGATTCTTATCCAGCATTTTCCATCGACTTATTGGCTGCTTTTAGCCAATGAGTTCAATATTGATTTTGTCAGACAACTCTGCAATTTCAACACTATCGGTTTCCTGAAGAAATCGTGTGGCAGCGACGAGGTTCGCTATGCCCTCAGGTGTGCTGTCGGTCACCGTTTTTTCTTATGTCACGAAATCTCGCTGCAGATGTTGAGTCCTACCGCTAACAAGGCGCCTGAGGCTATTTTGACGGCCACCGAAACGGAGATACTCAAGTTGATTGCGCAAGGCAAGAGTGTGAAAGAAATAGCTAACATTCGTATTTCAAGTTATCATACCATTGTTGCCCATAAGAAAAACATTTTCCGCAAACTGGGCGTTTCTACGGTGTTCGAAGCGACAAAGTACGCCATAAAGGCTGGACTTACCGACATTGCAGATTATTGTATATAACAGTCAGATTGACGTTTTGAGTTTGATGTTTTGTTTTGCTTTATTAAACATGGGGGTTTATCGCAACGATAGACCCTCTTTTGTTTAAATGCTTTTCCACAGTAAAGGCTGATATACGGCAATATCTGGTGTTTGTGTATTACATCCGAAGTTTTGACCTAGCCATTTCCTGTGAACGGTGGTGTAGATTTATTATGTATTGTTATATAGTGAGTTAATAAGACCTTTCTTAAATCTGTCTACCACAATGTACCATTTTTATGTTATGAGTATGGTAGTATATTCAGGTTACAAAAATGACTAACTAAAGGGATTTCGCAGCAGCTTATAAGGGTCTAATTTTGCAGTGTCGATAAGGGAAAACCAAACCGACAAAAAAACGGAATTATTAATTAAACATAGGAGGAATATACTATGAGTGAGACAAAAAAACTTCATTTCGAGACCCTTCAACTTCACGTTGGCCAGGAACAGGCAGATCCAACAACCGATTCTCGCGCTGTGCCTATCTACCAGACCACTTCGTATGTGTTCCACAATTTCCAGCATGCGGCTGACCGCTTTGCCTTGAGAGATGCCGGTAATGTATACGGACGTCTCACGAACTCTACGCAGGGTGTGCTCGAAG